>CAMLNE010000299.1 GCA_946481265.1 uncultured Panacagrimonas sp.
CAGCCCAGACCCAGATAAACCAGGGAATCCCAAGGGTGTGCAAAGCGCGAAGCGCGTGCGCACCGAGTGCGGTTCCAGCCGCAGCGAAAAGCATTCGCCGCAAAGGCGCAAAGAGAAAAGAAGGGCCGCAGAGGAATGGACAACTCCATTCGGAAACCTCCGCGTCCTTTCTTTTTCCTTCGCGCCTTTGCGTTAGCCTTTCATTCAAGCTGATTCGAGCTAGCCTCATCCCGCCCAAACGATGAAAGCCCTCCCCAACACGATCTGCCCGCTCTGCGGTGGTTCCAACCAGTGTGCGCCCGCCGCGACCGGAAGCCTCGATGTCGAATGCTGGTGCACCACGGCATCCATCAGTCGCGAGGCGCTTGCCCGCGTGCCCGCCGATCAGCTCGACAGGGCCTGCCTGTGCCCGCGGTGTGCGACCGGCCTGGATGCGCGGGATGCGGACTCGCCGGGCTGAAGACGCAGATCCGTCCGGCTTTCCTCGCGGGATCGCGTAGCGCCTGGCGCGCCCTGCCGGGCGCCCGTCTTCGGATTGTACGGCGCAGGCAGCGGGCCCTGGGCCTGCGCGCGTTGCCGCAGGGCAAGGGTGGGCGCGCCGTCACTGCAATCCGACGGCGCGCCCCTCATCGAAGCCCGGTGAGCGCCTCGACTACTCCGGCAGGCAATCCCGCGTGATCACCCACAGCTTCTTCACGAACGGTCCTTTCGAGATCCAGGTGACGTGCATGCCGGACGACAGGCCGACGATGTCGCCCGCGCGGAAGGCGTGCCGCCGGCCGCTGAGGGTCTCGATGATCTCGACCTCGCCTTCGAGCAGCAGCATCGTTTCGTCGCCCAGGACACCGGTGTAGGGCGTGGTCAGCTGGCCGTCGAGATCGACATCGCTGCCGGCGATGCCTTTCCCGGCGCGCCACAGGCCGCTCATCATCGTCCCGGTCGAGCCGCGCGGCCGGATGAAGATCAGTTCGCCCGCCACCAGCGGGCCTTCCTTGGGCTCGGTGAACTCGTAGTCCTGCCACGTCGGCGGGTTGTCGCTGACATTGCCGATCAGCAGATCCTGGGGCGGATTCGCTGTCGCCTGCGTGCCGTCGAAGATGCACCAGTATTTCTTGAACGAAGGCCCGCGGATCTCCCACACGACCTCGAGGTTCTTCGGGCTGCTGATGATCGAGCCGGGGCCGACCTCGTGGCGCTGGCCGGTGGAGGTCACGGTCAGGACGGCGGATCCGTCCAGCACCACGGCGGTCTCGTCGCCCAGCGGCGAGGAGTAGACGATGCGGTGCGAGCCGTCCGGCGCGGCGCCGGGGGAGGTCGGGCCGGTTCGCCAGAAGCCGGCGGTCAGCGAGCCCGAGGTGCCGTGCGTGCGCACGACGACGATCTCGCCATGAACCTGCCGGCCGAGCCGCGGTTCCTGCCATTCGAAGGCGGCCCACTGCTCCGGCGAGGGATTCGGGTTGCCGCCGTGGACCTGGTGATTCGCTGTGGATGCCTGCAGTGCCGCGTCGTTGACGCCCATGGTGTTGCTCCGTCCGGTCTGGGTGGGAGGGATGGTCGACGCCGGCCCGCCCCGATGCTTGACTGGCAAGGCCTGATTTCTTGTGTAGGCGCGCACCGCCGGCGCGACCCGTCGAGCGGCGCTTCTGCAGCCGCGGTGCCGGGCCGATAATCCGGCTTCACGACGCCGGGGTTCCGGCATCGCGCCGGGCAAGCAGGAGGACGGTCATGCAGCAGCTACTGACCACCGAGCACGTGGCACCGCGCCAGCGCGTCGCGTTCTGGCAGGAGATGGTTTCGCAGACCTTCGTGCAGGCGCACTGCGACTCGAGGATCGGCGAAGCCTTTTCCGGCAGCATCGACACGGCTGCGTTCGCGCAGACCGAGATCTCGCGCATCGACGCCGGGCAGCAATGCATCGACCGGCGCGCCTCGGATATCGCGCGCGCGTGCAAGCCGCGCTTCTATCTCTGCTACCAGTCGGCCGGACGGGCGAGGGTGCGCGAACGCAACCGCGAGGACGTCCTGGTTCCCGGCGACCTGGTGCTGCTCGACAACTGCGAGCCGTACTCCATGGAGTACCAGGACCGGGTGACCCAGCTCGTCCTGCATGTGCCGCAGGAGATGTTGCGCGATCGCTTCCGCTCGCCCGAGTGCCTGCTCGGACGCCGGATCGACGGCGCCCGCGGCGGAATGGCGCGGGTCGCGGGGGAGTTCCTGGCGTCGTGCGTGGCGCAGGCCGACTCGATGGCGCCGGCGCAGCGACCGGCCATCGCCGGGATCGCCCTGAGCCTGTTCACCGGTGTCCTCGCGGAAGCCGCCAGCGGACAGGCCGATGCCAGCACGCACCAGGCCGTCCTGCTCGCACGCATCAAGCAGCACGTGCTCGCGCGGCTGTCCGATCCGACCCTGGACCTGCACGGCGTGGCCGCGACGATGGGCGTGAGCGTGCGCTACCTCAGCCGCCTGTTCCAGATCGATGGACGGAGCTTCGGACGTTTCCTGCTCCAGCAGCGCGTCGAGCGCTGTCGCCAGGACCTGGCCGATCCGGCGCTGCGCAGGCTGCGGGTCAGCGAGATCGCGCTGCGCGCCGGCTTCAACGACTTCGCCCACTTCAGCCGCGCGTTCAGGTCGGCGGTCGGCACCTCGCCGTCGGACTATCGGGGGCGCCTGGGCAGCGGTTGAGGGGGGACAGGGGGAACCGGCTCGCGACCGCCGACCCGGCGGTCGCGAGCACGGCTTCCTCAGCCCAGCTCGACCGGCACGAACACGCGGTGCCCGTCGCGCTGGATCAGCAGGGCCACGTTGCCATCGGCCTGCTCGATGCCCTCGCGCAGCTGCTCGACGCTCTTCACGTCGCGGCCGTTAGCGGACAGCACGATGTCGCCGCGCTGGATGCCGGCCTCGGCGGCGGCACCGGTCACATCCTCGACCAGCAGGCCTTCGGCATCCGCCGCGCGCTGCTCCTCGGGATCGAGCGGGCGCACCGCCAGGCCCAGGCGTCCGGCCGGGACGGCCTGTGGAGCCGCCTCGGCATTGCGTAGATCCGGCATCTCGCCCAGCACCACGCTCATTTCGCGCGACTTGCCGTCACGCCACACCTCGAGCTTCGCCTTTTCGCCGGGCCGCATCGCCGCGACGCGGGACGGCAGCTGCGAGGAATCCTCGATCGGCTCGCCGTTGAAGCCCAGGATCACGTCACCACTGCGCAGGCCGGCCTTGGCGGCGGGGCTGTCGTCCTGCACGTCGGAGATCAGCGCGCCTTCCGGCTGTGGCAGGCCGAAGCTCTGGGCCAGTGCCGCGTCGACCGGCTGCACGGTGACACCGATGCGCCCGCGCGCGACGTGACCGGTGCTCTGCAACTGCTCGCTGACGTTCATCGCCACGTCGATGGGAATGGCGAAGGACACGCCCTGGTAGCCGCCGCTGCGCGAGTAGATCTGCGAGTTGATGCCCACCACCTCGCCGGCGAGGTTGAACAGCGGGCCGCCGGAGTTGCCGGGGTTGATGGCGACGTCGGTCTGCAGGAACGGCACGTAGGAGCCGTCGGGCAGGGTGCGGCCCTTGGCGCTGACGATGCCCTGCGTGACGCTGTTCTCGAAGCCGAAGGGCGCACCGATCGCGACCACCCACTCGCCGACCGATACGCGGCCGCTGTCACCGATGCGCACGGTGGGCAGGTCGCTGGCGTCGATCTTGAGCACGGCCACGTCGCTGGTGCGATCCACACCGATCACCTTGGCCTTGAATTCGCGGCGGTCGGTGAGCTTCACGGTCACTTCGCTGGCATCGGCGACGACGTGGGCATTGGTCAGGATGGTGCCGTCAGAGTCCACGATGAAACCGGAGCCCATGCCGCGCATCGGGCCGGGCGGTGTTCCCGGCGGAAAGCCGCGGAAGAACGGTGCGAGGGGGTTGTCCGGGTCATCTCCGAAGCCGAAGCCGCGCAAGGCGGGCGGCAGGCCGCGACCGGAGGTTTTGAGGTTCTCCTCGACCGTGATGTTGACCACGGCTGGGCCGTACTGGCGGGCCAGGGCGGCAAAATCGGGCAGGGCGATCACCGGCGACGGCGCCGCGACCGGGATCGCCGGTGTTGCGTCGCTGGCCGGCGTGTGGACGCCCAGGGCCACGACGGCGCCTACGGGCGCCGCCAGCGCGGCGCCGAATACGGCAGCGACCAGGGGCTTGCGAAGAAACGTGGGCAAGGTGGCGATGGAAGCAGTCGGCATGGAATGGGTCCTCTTGGCCGGCCGGCGGGCCGGAAGCGGTGCCCGCCGGATACCGGGCACGCCACCATGCTGCCGGCCAAGATTTAGCGTTCCATTAAGACCGCGCGGAAGCGGCCGCAGCCTCGGCTAGCGGCAGCCACACGCATGCGCGCAGGCCGCTGCGATCCCGACGGTTGGCCAGTTCGAGGCGCCCGCCGTGGCGGCGTGCGACGCGATGCGCGATGGCAAGGCCCAGGCCGGTGCCGGCCGTGTCACCGCTGCCGCCGCGCACGAAGCGCCCGAACAGGGCCTCCTGTCGCCCGGGCGCGATGCCGGGCCCGCTGTCCTCGATCGCCACCATCACCTGGCCGTCGACCACCTGCAGCGACAGGTCGACCCTGCCGCCGGCAGGGGTATAGGCCAGGGCGTTGTCCACCAGGTTTCCGAACAGGCTGAGCAGGGCGGCGCGGTCCCCCCGCACGCGGCAGGGCAGGGTGTCGTCGATTCCCAGGTCCACGCCACGCGACTGCGCGAGCGGATGGCGCTCCGCGACCAGCTCGCGCAGCAGGCCATCCAGTGCCAGCGCCGGATCCAGCGCGTCATCGGGAATCGCCTCGCTGCGGGCCAGGCTCAGCAGCTGCGCCACCAGGTGCGTCGAGCGTTCGATACCCGAGCGCAGGGCATCCAGGGCCTCGCGTCGCTCCGTATCGCCCGCCGCGTTGCCGGCGCGCTGCGCCTGCAGCTGCACGGCAGCCAGCGGCGTGCGCAGTTCGTGGGCGATGTCGGCGAGGAAATCGCGCTGGCGCTGGCTGGCCTCGGCCTGGCGCGCCAGCAGGTCGTTGAGCGAGGCGAGCACCGGTTCGAGCTCGCGCGGCGCCTGCTCG
>CAMLNE010000300.1 GCA_946481265.1 uncultured Panacagrimonas sp.
TCCGGATCGAGGTATTCGCACAGCAGCCGCACCGTGCGCGCCTCCGGGCTCATCAGGAAGTCCGGGTTCAGATACGACTTGGGCAGCTTCATTGGGACGATCGGGGGTCCAGTGCGAGGAAGCGCGATATTACTGCGCGCCGGCGGAAGCCCCGTCGTCCCAGACCACCGGCATCCGTGCGGCGGCCCAGCGGTTTGCGCGCACCCCGTAGTGTTTCTCGATGACGTTGCGCTTGACCTTGAGCGTGGGCGTGATGAAGCCGTTCTCCACGGTCCAGGTCTCGTCGCTCAAGGCGATGAAGTCCAGCTGCTCGTGTGGATCCAGACGGCCATTCACGTCGGCCAGGTGCGCTTCGAGCGAGGCGCGCAGCGCATCGCGCCGCGCGGCATCGGCCCTGCACGCCGCCAGGGATTCGGCCGGCAGGATCGCCACCGCGAACGGCTGGCCGCAGTCGGCGCCCATCACGCAGCAGGCCTCGAGGGCGGTGTGGGCAAGCAGCCGGCTCTCGATCGGCGCGGGTGCGACGTACTTGCCTTTCGATGTCTTGAACAGCTCCTTGACCCGCCCCGTGATGCGCAGCCGGCCCTGCGCGTCGATCTCGCCGAGATCGCCGGTCCGCAGCCAGCCGTCCTCGGTCAGGGTCTCGCGGGTCTTTTCCGGCTCGCGGTAATAGCCCTTCATCAGGGCCGGGCTGCGCATCTGCAGCTCGCCCGACTCCGACAAGCGCTGCTCAACGCCGGGGTAGGGTTCGCCCACGTAGCCCACGCGCTCGCGTCCCGACACGTTCGAGTGCGAGCAACCGAAGTTCTCGGTCATTCCGTAGGCCTCCAGCAGTGGCAGGCCCAGGCCGCGATACCAGTCGAGCAGGGCCGGCGGCATGGGGGCCGCGCCGCCCAGCGCCACACGTGCGGTATCCAGGCCCATGCCCTGCAGGATCTTGCGCCTGACCACGCGGCCGAACAGTGGGATGCGCAGCAGGCGCTCCAGGCTGGCTGGGGATTTCCTGGCGAACACCGCCTGCTGGAACTTCACCCACAGCCTCGGCACGGTGCCGAACACCGTCGGTCGAGCGCGACGCAGATCCTGCGCGAAGGTCTCCAGCGACTCGACGAAGAAGATGCGGAACCCGGCACGGAAGGATGCGCACTCCAGTCCCCAGCGCTCCGCGACGTGCGACAGCGGCAGGTGCGAGAGCATCCGATCCTCCGGCGCCAGGCCGTAGCGCCCCTGCAGCGTGCGGCTGGCCCAACCGAGCCCGGCGAAATCGTGCATCACGCCCTTGGGCACACCCGTCGTCCCGGAGGTGTAGATGATCGTGGCCAGATCCTCGGCCGCGCGCACCGGACTGCCGGCCAGTGGCGACGTGCGCGCGACGATGTCGTCCCATTGCGCGAACGACGCCGCCGGCGACTGCGGAAAGCCGATGCACTCGACATCGGCGGGAAGGCCCGGCTTCATTGTCGACCAGTCGTCGAGCTTGCCGATGAAGCAGGCCCGGGCGCCGCTGTGCTCCAGCACCTGGCGCACCGAGTCGGCGGTGAGGGTCGGATACAGCGGCACCGAGACGTGGCCCGCCATCCAGATCGCGAGGTCGGCGACGATCCAGTGCGCACAGTTCTTGGAAATGATCGCGACGCGGGCGCCCGGCTCCCAGTCGAAGCTGCGCAGGTGCGCCGCCATGCGCCGCGCCTCCTCGCCCACTTGCTTCCATGTCCAGTCGCGCAGCTGTCCGCCGCCCAGCGGCTGGGTCAGGTAGATCGCATCGGGCCGGGTCGTTTCCCAGTGGTAGAAGCTTTCGAGCGGCAGGTCGCGGGCGGCGCAGTTCATGCGTTGGGCTCTGGCATTTGGCTGGGTCGGGACTTGAACCGATGCTAGCCCAGGACTAGCGTTGCCGTCGCCCGGATTTCCCATTGACGGTAATTCCAATGACCCTCGCATCCCCGTTCTACAACAAGGATCACGACGAGTTCCGCGGCCAGGCTAGGCGCTTCGTGGAAAAAGAGATTTCACCCTGGATCGAGGACTGGGAGAGTACCGGGCGGATTCCACGCGAACTGCATCGCAAGGCTGCCCAGGCCGGGCTGCTGCAGATCGGATTCCCCGAACGCTGCGGCGGCATCGAGGTTCCCGACCTGTTCTACGGCATCGTGCTCACCGAGGAACTGGCCCGCGCCGGCAGCGGCGGCGTGATCGCGAGTCTCATGAGCCACACCATCGGCACGCCGCCGATCTGCCACGTCGGCTCGCCGGAGTTGCAGGAACGTTTCGCGCGGCCGGTACTCGAGGGACGGAGCATCGCCGCGCTCGCCATCACCGAACCCGGAGGCGGTTCGGACGTCGCCAACCTGAAGACGCGCGCGGAGCGCGATGGCGATCATTACGTGGTCAACGGCTCCAAGACCTTCATCACCTCGGGCATGCGCGCGGACTTTCTCACCTGTGCGGTCCGCACCGGCGGGCCGGGCATGGGCGGCGTGTCGCTGCTCGTGATCGAAGGTGACACGCCGGGCCTGAGCCGCAGCGGGCTGGACAAGATGGGCTGGCGCTGCTCGGACACCGCGACGCTCTACTTCGACAATTGCCGCGTGCCGGTGGCCAACCTGGTGGGCGCCGAGAACCAGGGCTTCATGGCGATCATGCTCAACTTCAACCAGGAGCGGATCATGCTCGCGGCGCAGGCCTACGCCTTCGCCAAGGTCTGCTGCGAGGACGCACTGGAGTACGCCCGCTCACGCGAGACCTTCGGCAAGCCCCTGATCCGCAACCAGGTCATCCGCCACAAGCTGGTGGACATGCGCATGCGCCTGGAGGCAGTGAAGGCGAACCTGGATGTCCTGGCGTGGCGCGTGTCGAACCGCCAGATGCCGATTGCCGAGGTGTGCATGCTCAAGAACCTCGCCTGTACGGCATTCGAGTGGATCGCCAACGAGGCGATGCAGGTCTTCGGCGGGGCCGGGTACCTGCGCGGGGCGCGCGTCGAGCGCATCTATCGCGAGACCAAGGTGCTGACCATCGGCGGCGGATCGCTCGAGGTCATGAAGGATCTGGCTGCCCGGCAACTCGGGATGTAAATACCCCTCTTTGCAATCTTCTTCAAACTCAGTAAATTGGCCCCCGAAGTTAAAGTTATGCATGAGCGCAGGACGAATGTCCTTGAAAAAGGCGGTTCGATATGCTGCGCAATCCGTCACGTCAGTGGGATCGCTTTTTCGGGGGAGCAGCATGAATACCAGGAAATACCTGCACAGCAGGTTCGTCAGAGGATTGATCGGCGCGGGAATTGCGGGTTTTTCCCTGTGCGCCGCCGCTCAGCCCGCACCGGGCTGGTACTTCGGGATCGAGGGGTTCTACGCGGACACCGACGATCTGGACGGCGCGGCGACGATCCGGCTTCCGGATTCGACGACCGTCACCCCGAACACTTGCCTGCTGCCGATCGAGCTGCTCGGCGTGAACCTCGAGGCCCTGGGCCTGTGCGCGCTCGGCAATAACCAGGGCACGATCTCCGACCCGGGGGCGGTCGCGCAGACCAGTTCCTCGATCCTCCTCGATGATGGCTTCGGCGGCGGCGCCTCGTTCGGCTACCTGTTCGACGGCGGCCTGCGTCCCGAGCTGAACCTTCGCTATTCGGAGAACGACCTCAAGGGCTTCACCACCGGCAGCATCGATGGCAGCAGCGACGGCTCGCTGCGCGCGCTGCGGCTGATGGCCAACGTCTGGTACGACGTCGACCTGGGCAACTTCGCCCCCTACTTCGGCGGCGGCCTGGGCGTGCAGAACACCGAGCTCAAGGGTTTCGGCACCAAGGCGGACGACGACACGATGGCCTACCAGGCCGGTGCCGGCCTCGCCTATTGGTTCGGCAACAGCACCGCGCTGTCGCTGGACTACCGCTACGTCTCGGCCGAGGAGCCGGAATTCCAGACCCGCGACGCGCAGACGGGCATCCAGACCACGCGTGACGGTGAGTACAAGTCGCACAACATCGGCGCCAGCTTCCGCTACTCCTTCGGCGGCCAGTTCAAGGACACCGATGGCGACGGCGTGCTCGACCGCAAGGACAAGTGCCCCAACACGCCGCAGGGCGTGCAGGTGTATTCCGATGGCTGCCCGATCGACCTCGACCAGGACGGCGTACCCGACTACCTCGACAAGTGCCCGAACACCCCGCCCGGCGCGCCGGTCAACGCCGAGGGTTGCCCCTTCGATTCCGACGGTGACGGCATCGCCGATCACCTCGACCAGTGCCCCGGCACGCCGGCCGGTGTGAAGGTGGACGCCAAGGGCTGCCCGCTGGACTCGGATGGTGATGGCGTCCCCGATTACCTCGACAAGTGCCCCGACACGGCGGCCGGCTCGGCGGTGAACGCGCAGGGCTGCGAGATCAGCGACAAGGATGGCGACGGCATCCCCGATCACCTCGACAAGTGCCCGGATTCGGATCCGAGCATCAAGGTCGGTCCGGACGGCTGCCCGCTCGACAGCGATGGCGATGGCATCCCGGATCATCTCGATGAATGCCCGAACACGCCGCCCGGCCTGAAAATCCTGCCCAACGGCTGCGCGCTGGTCGGCGACTGCCGCCGCCCACGTCCGGGCGAGGCGGTCGATGCCAAGGGCTGCGCGCTGGATCAGCGCTTCATCCTGCGCGGGGTCAAGTTCGAGTTCGATTCCGACCGCCTGACCCCGTCGGCCGAGCAGATCCTGAACGACGTGGCCGATACGCTGGCGGCGTACCCCGACGTGACCGTCGAGGTACAGGGCCATACCGACAGCCTGGGCACCGACGCCTACAACCTGGGCCTGTCGGAGCGACGCTCGAATGCGGTCAAGCGCTACCTGGCCAGCCGCGGCGTCACCGGTGAGCGCCTGCGCCCCATGGGCTACGGCGAGTCGGCACCGATCGCCGACAACGCCACCGCCGAAGGCCAGGAAGAGAACCGCCGCGTGGAATTCCGCGTCGTCGACAACTAGGCCTGCGGCCGCAGTACCCAAGCCTGGCCGGGTCGCCCCGGCCAGGCTTTTTTGTTGTCCGCCGATGGCCGGCTCGGGGCAAAGGCACACCTGCGGCGAGC
>CAMLNE010000301.1 GCA_946481265.1 uncultured Panacagrimonas sp.
CCGCGGCGCGCGCGACGAGGTCCTCCTGGCCTGCGACGCGCTCCATCAGCGCGATGTACGGGCCGTGGAATCCCTGCTCGCGGGCGATGGCAAACAAGCGCGGGGTGCGCGGATCGATCGGCTTGTGCAGCGGATGTCCGATGCCCGGCAGGATGGCCTTGCGCGCATGCCAGTCGGCGACGATTTTCCTGGCCAGCGCATCCAGATCGCCGGGATTCTTCGGATCGGGAATCGCTTCCTGCAGCAGCTTCGCAGAGCCTTCGGTGGTCCCCACGAACACCGTGCCCAGCCCGCCGAGCCCGGCGGCGACGGCGCCCTGAATGGACTCCGGCGCACCGGCATACGTGAGTCGTGCCGCAAGCGCGCTCGGGGTCAGCCCGTGCTCGACCAGGGTCACGGCCAGTGCGTTGAACAGCACGGATTCCTGCGGCGTGGGGATGCGCCCCATCATCTCCAGGAAGGCCATGTCGCCCAGATTGATATGACCGAGCAGTTCGCCCGGCAGATCGAAACCGCGGACGACGATGCGGTCGGGCGTCGAGTATCCCATCGCCGTGCGGATGGGCTTGCGTTTGCTGGACATCGGAACTCCGTCGTAAGGAATGACTTCAGGAAAACTTCGGCTTGCGCTTCTCGCGGAACGCGGTCACGCCCTCGCGCGCATCCGGCGTCATGAACAGGAACGGGAAGCCGTCGCGCGCGGCACGCAGGTCGTCGCCACCCAGGCCGCGGTTGTAGAAGGATTTGGCCATGCGCACCGCCATTTGCGGCTTGGCGGCAATCTTCTCGGCCATCGCCACCGCTTCTTCCATCAGGCGCTCGGGCGCCACGGTGCGCAGTGCGATGCCCAGACGCACTGCCTCCTCGGCACTGATAGGCTCGCCGAGTATCGACATCTCCTTGGCCTTGGGTCGGCCGACGATGTCGGCCAGGCGCACGACCGCAAAACCCGGCAGCAGGCCCAGCTTGATTTCCGGCACACCGAAGGTCGCACGCTCCGAGGCCAGAATGAAATCGCAGGCGATGGCCAGCTCGAAGCCGCCGCCGAAGGCCATGCCGTTGACCGCAGCGATCAGCGGCTTGCTGCACGATTCCGGAGCGGCGAGGAAGGTCACGACATCCTCGATGAATTGCTTCACGGCATCGGCGGCAAAGTCGAAACCGCTGATATCCGCGCCCGCACAGAACGCCTTTTCCCCGCTGCCGGTAATGATGCCGACGCGGATTTCCGGATCGGCCTCGATGCGCGCCAGACTCGCGGTCACTCCTTCGCGAATGCCTGCTGACAAGGCGTTGAGCTTGCCCGGTTCATCCAGGGTTACGAGCGCAATGGCGCCGCGCTTTTCGAACTCCACACTCCCCAATCTCATCGCTTGTCTCCTCGGTTTGCGTCGCCATGACAACAGTGTCGTTTCAGTGCCCCGCCTGACCCGCGGAGGTTCCATCAGTGCGGACGTCCGGGGCGCGCAGGTCAACGGTGATTCGACGATTGCGTCTTTCGCGCACGCAGCGGAATCCGGATCTCGTCGCCGATGTGCCGCGATCAGAAATCGAGCGGTGCCCGGGCCGGACGCAGTCCGTCCGGCATCCAGTCTTCGAGGCCTTCTTCCAAGGGAATGCGCAGCGTCAGCAGCAACTGCGAGAACGTGCGCCAGTTGCCGATGGCCACGACCAGTTCCAGCCGTGCCTGGACGCTTTCGACGTGACGCTCGCACTCAGCCCAGGTGGCGTCCGATATCCGGCCGGATTCCATGGTCTCGTCGGTCGCACGCAGGATCGCGCGATCCGCGGCCGTAAGGATCGTGGAGCTTTCCCAAGACCGGCAGGCCAGCAGCACGTCCTCGGGAATGCCCATGTCGCGGGCGAAGCGCCAGTGCTGGGTCCATTCGTAGTTGGACCCGGTGAGCCAGCCGATGCGCATGATGATCAGTTCCCGCAAGCGGCCATCCAGGTGATTGCCCTCCAGCAACAGCATCTTCAGCAGGCCGCCCAGCGAGCGCGCCAGAGCCGGGTGGTGCAGCAGCACGCGGAATACGCTGAGGGGGGCCATGATCTCGGGGAGCCCCTCGCGCGCGGCGATCGTCCGGGCCTCCTCGACACTCATCATGGGAATACGCAGCGCGCTGCCGCGGGCAGGGGACGTTGCCGTCATCGTGGACACTCCTGTGAGCGTTGGAACATCGGAATCCGAGAGAAGCGGCGGGCCGCGCATCACCTCCCTTTCCCTAACAACTGTTAGACAGTATGCTGGCTCGAGGCAGATTTCAACTTCTGAGCGAGGAGATCGGCATGCTTCCCAAGAGCAGTCTTGCCATGGTTCTGACCGCTAAACGCCGGTTGCAGAAAATGGTTATTCCCCTGCCCGACATCGACGAGGACTCGGCGATCCTGCGGGTCGAGGTGTGCGGCATCTGCGGCAGCGACTACGAACAGTTCGAGGACGTGCTGGGCATGCCGATGCCGGTGGTGCCCGGTCACGAACCCCTGGGCATCATCGAGAAGATCGGTGATCGCGCCGCGAAGCGCTGGAAGGTGGACGTGGGTGATCGCGTGGCGGTGGAGACGATGATTGCCTGCCACTGCTGCAACACCTGCCTGTCGGGCCGCTATCACCTGTGCGGCGACCGGCGCATCTATTCCTATATCCCGCTGAGCGACGCTCCGGGTTTGTGGGGCGCGTATTCGGAGTACATGTACCTGCATCCGAACGCCATCGTCCACAAGATGAGCAAGGCGCTGAAGCCGGAGATTGCGGTGATGTTCAATCCGCTCGGCGCGGGCTTTCGCTGGGCGGTGGAGATTCCGCGTACCAAGCCGGGCGATACCGTGGTCATCATGGGTCCGGGTCAGCGCGGCCTGTCCAGCGTGATCGCGGCGCGCCGTGCAGGCGCGAAGAAGATCATCGTCACCGGGCTGGCGGCCGATGCGAAGAAAATGGAAATCGCCAGACTGTTCGGTGCCGACCACTGCATCGACGTCGAGAACGAGGATGCGCGCAAGCGCGTCGCCGAACTCACCG
The DNA here is from genome assembly GCA_946481265.1 of uncultured Panacagrimonas sp. Next base: position 3,020 of record CAMLNE010000301.1, read on the forward strand.
GCGGCGTTGGCGCCGAAGTAGTTGTGGACGTGTCCTCGTATTCCACGCGGCCGGTGCTCGATTCCCTGTACTTCGTGCGCCCTGGCGGCACCGTCGTGCTGGCCGGCGTCAAGGGCTTCAAACCGATTCCGGACTTCGTCTCCGACCACATCGTGATGAAGGAGATCACCATCAAGGGTGCCATCGGCGTGACCTCCAGCGGGTATCGCAGCGCCATCGACCTGATCGAATCCGGTAGCGTCCCGGTCGAGAAGATGCACACCCACGACTTCGATCTGGTGGACGCAGAACTCGCCATCAAGACGCTCGCGCGACAGGTTCCCGGCGACGAGTCCATCCACTCCTGCCTGTTGCCCGGGCGTCGCTGAACCCCGGCCCGCTGCGTCGGCGGGCCGTCGTCATCCCACCATCTTCATGAACTCCGCCGTCCTGGTTGCGGACCAGCTCCGCACGAGTCATCGCGGCAGCCTCGCCCTGGCCGCGGCCGGCGCGATCCTGCTGTCGGCCAAGGTCGTCTTCGTCAAGCTGCTGTACCAGCATGGCCTCGACGCGGTGGACGTGATCACCCTGCGCATGCTGACCGCGGGCCCGCTGTTCTTGGCGGTCGCGGTGTGGACCTGGCATCAGTCGCCGCGTCTGCGTCCGGGCGATCTGCTGCGCGTCGCCGGGCTCGGCCTCATGGGCTATTACGCATCGAGCATGCTCGACCTGATCGGCCTGCAATACGTCAGCGCCGGCCTCGAACGACTGATCCTGTTCCTCACACCCAGCTTCGTGCTGCTGCTCGGCATCCTGTTCCTTCGGCGCCGCGTGCGGCCTGTGCAATGGCTGTCGCTAGTCGTGGCCTACGCGGGGATCGCTCTGATCCTCCAGCATGAGCTGAGCGTCATCGGACACCCGAACATGGTCTGGGGCGCCACGCTGATCGGCATCAGCGCCGTCATGTATGCGGTGTACCTGCTGCTCAGCGAGGGCCTGATGCAACGCATCGGCGCACTGCGCCTGGTGGCCCTGGCCCTGTGCGTCTCCACGGTGCTGTGCCTGGCCCAATACCCGCTGCTGCACCCAGTTGGCCGGCTGCTGGAGCTGCCCGCGCCGGTGTGGTGGCTCGCGCTGGTCAACGGAACGGTATGCACCGCGCTGCCGATTTTCATGACCATGGTCGCGGTGCGGAATATTGGTGCGGGTCACGCAACGCAGGCCGGCATGATCGGCCCTGCCAGCACGCTGCTGCTGGCGGCCTGGTTGCTCGACGAGCCCATCACCGCGATCCAGCTTGCCGGCACCGCCCTGGTCACCACCGGCATCCTGATGCTGTCGTCACTGCAGCCGGGACGTCGACCCGAGCCTCTGGCTCCGTAATCGACCTCGGCCAGACCGGTCGACGCCACCCGTCTGCGAATTCGGGCCTCTCGTCATTCCAGGGCCCGAAATCGCAATTAGCGCGTTGTGCGCATTTCCACTACGCATTACGCTTGACACCCTCAATCAGCGACCTGCTTGCAGGTTTTTCTCATTTCCCCCCATAGGAGTTTCAGATGTCATCCCCGCTTCCCCTCCGAACGTTCGCCGTCAGCGCCGTTTTTGCCGCCACGCTGGGCCTTTCGGCCTGCGGTTCAGGAGATAGCTCCTCCGGAGATAGCGCCTCCGCGCCCCCCGACATCCAGACACGCGCGGAGCTCGGATGCGCCGGCATTGCCGGCCCGCTGGACGGCCTGCAAACGACGCTCGCCAACTCGCTGACCTCGGGCCTGGCCGGCCAGCCCGCGCTGGCGGCTACCACCACCCAGCTCACATCGCTGGTCAACGACGTGCTGGACCTCGTCGATGCAACGGCCGATGGCGCCGGCTCGCTCCAGGCCTTGAGCAGCGGCGGCGACCCGCAACTGGTCGCGCCGGTGCTGGATCAGCTGCTTTGCGTCACCGCCGCCGCCGGCGAGGTTCTGTTGTCCGTTACCCTTGCTGCCAGCACGCCGGTTGCGGACCGTG
>CAMLNE010000302.1 GCA_946481265.1 uncultured Panacagrimonas sp.
GCGACCGTGCTGCCGCCGCCGAGCCCGGCCGCCAGGCCGGCGCCCAGATTGCTGGAACGGGTGTCGAGCAGGTCGATGTCCGTTTCAGCGCCGCCCAGCCGCGTGTCCAGTCCGGCGATGTCGGCCGTGTGCTGGGCGATGCCGGCGGTGTTGGTGGCGATGTCGGTCTGGTTGACGGTGACGCGACCATCGAGCGTGTCGATGTCGCCCTCCGCCGTGCCCAGGCGCGTATCGAGTCCATCGATATCGGCGGTGTGCTGGGCGATGCCAGCCTCGGCCGTATCCAGGCGACCGTCGATCGCGCCGACATCGGTGACGACGTTCGCGATGGCCGTCGTGTTGGCGGTTATCTGCGTCGTGTGCGTCGCGAGCGTGCCCTCGGTCGCATCCATGCGGCCATCCAGCACGCCGACCGCCGCGGCGTTCGCGGCGACGCCCGCCTCCGCCGTGCCCAGGCGCGTGTCGAGCCCCGCAATGGCCGTCGTATTGCCGGCAATCTGGCCCGCGTGTGCCGCAATCGTGGACTCGGCGGTATCCAGCCGCCCATCCAGCGCACCGACCGCCGCGGCGTTGGTGGCAACGCCCGCTTCCGCCGTGTCCAGGCGCGTGTCGAGCCCCGCAATGGCCGTCGCATGGCCGGCAATCTGCCCCGTGTGGGTCGCGATCGTGGACTCGGCGGCATCCAGCCGTCCATCCAGCACGCCGACCGCCGCGGCGTTCGTGGCAACGCCGGTTTCCGCCGAGCCCAGACGCGTGTCGAGTCCTGCGATCGCGTTGGTGTTGGCGGCCACATTCTGGTTGGTGGCGAACAACTGCGAGCCGTTCACCGCATCGGTGCTGGCGGAACTCAGCGTGCCCTCGTCCACATTCACGATGCGGCGCTGGTTGCCCGAAGAACCCACCGATACCGTGTTGGCCACGTCCGCGACAGAGCCCTGGCCCAAGGCCACGCTGTTGGCGGCCGTCGCAGACGCGTCCGTGCCCAACGCGACGGCATCCGTACCGGCCGCGGCGACGCCGGCATTGCGACCGATGGCAATGCCGTTGGTCGCACCGGCCTCCACCATCGCGCCCCCGGAGATGCCTTCCGAGGTCGCGCCGCTGCCGATCGCCAGCGAGTGGTCGGCCAACGCGGCGCTGCCGCCGCCAATCGCGTTGCTCCCCATGCCGACGGCCATGTTGCCAAGGCCGATGGCGGTGCTGCCGTCCGCACCGGCGACATTGCCCCCGCCCATCGCAAAGCTCGCCTCGCCGGTGGCGGCGTTCGACGTGCCGAGCGCGGCCGAGAACTTTCCGGAAGCGATGTTGTTCGAGCCGACGGCGCTGCTGTTCTCGCCCCCGGCGCCATTCTCGTAACCGAAGGCCGTGCTGCTGATGCCCACGGCGTGGTTCTGATGACCTACTGCACTGCTGTCCACGCCATCAGCCGCGTTGTTGAAGCCGATGGCGCTGCTGTCTTCCTCGTTGGCGACGTTGCGGACGCCGATCGCGCTCGAATCGTTGACGTAGGCTTCGTTCTGGTTTCCGACCGCGACCGAGTTTTCGCCTTGGGCGTTGTTGCCGTAGCCGAAGACGCTGCTGTACTCCCCGGCCGCGCCGTTCAGCACGCCGAATGCGCTGCTGGAGTCGCCGGTGGCCGCGTTGTCGAAGCCCACCGCGCTGCTGGCACCGCCGCTTGCAAGATTGTCGCGGCCGACCGCGCTGCTGTCGACGGCGCTCGAGATATTGCGGTTGCCTACGGCGGTACTGGCTACGCCGGAGGCGGTGTTCAAGTGACCGAGCGCAATGGCGTAGTTCTGGCTGGCGGTGTTGTCGTGGCCGACTGCCGTACTGCGCGCGCCGCTGGCCAGATTGGAGAAACCAACGGCCGTGCTGGCGATGCCGGTGGCGTCGTTCCCGCTTCCGAGCGCGGTGGCGTCGACGATGGTCGCGTCGCCCGTAACGCCGGCGTTGTTGCTGGAACCGAAGCTGCTTGTGCGTGCACCGAAACTGCGATTATTGGTGCCTACGGTGGTCGAGTTTGCACTCACGGCCCAGCTGCCTGTACCGAAAGCCTGGGAGTTCTCGCCCTGTGCGCGCGACTCGTGACCCATCGCCGTGCTGCGCACGCCGGACGCGAGGTTGCTGACACCGACCGCGGTGCTGCGCTCGGCAGTCGCCTGGTTGCTGGCACCGAAGGCGTTGCTGAATTGCGCTGAGGCCTGATTGTCGGACCCGAAGGCGCTGCTTTGGGCACCGCTCGCAGTGTTGGTATCTCCCACGGCGCTGCTGCCCGGGCCGCTGGCGATATTGCTGAGGCCGACCGCCGTGGTGCGCATCCCGCTCGCCTGGTTGCTGGCGCCAAAGGTATTGCTGAATTGCGCAGAACTCCGATTGTCGAATCCGAAGGCGTTGCTTTGGATGCCAGTCGCAACGTTGGCGCGGCCCACGGCACTGCTCTCGGCGACGCTCGCGGTGTTGCTGCTGCCGACCGCCGTACTGGAAACGCCGGCGGCGGTGTTGGCGGAACCGACAGCGGACGCCGCGTCACTCGATGCCCTGTTGGTATCGCCCACGGCGCTGCTGTTGAGACCATCGGCGATATTGCTGATGCCGACTGCGGTGCTTCCCTCGGCCGTGGCCTGGTTGCTGGCACCCAGCGCGCTGCTGAATTGGCTGTCGGCGAGATTGTCGTAACCCACCGCCGTGCTGAACTCGCCGGACGCGACGTTGCCGAAACCGACCGCGCTGGCATCGGTGTTGGAGGCGTTATTGCCAAAACCGACCGCGCTGGCATTGGTGTTGGCGGCGCTATTGCTGTTGCCGACCGCCGTGCCACCGGCACCGCTCGCCGAATTGAAGTGACCGCAGGCCAGGGAGTTGACGCCGCTGCCGCTGCTGCTGCCGGGACCGACACTGATCAGCTCACAGGTGCTGCCGCGAAGATCGGGCGCGAAGCTCAGGACAATGGCAGCGGACACCAGATTGCGAACGAAGATCGCGCGGGGGCGACGGCGGTGGGTACGAGCGTTCATGGACAGACTCCGATAACGGACGGTTGGGCGCAGGGTGGTTCCGCCGCCTTGGGGCGAAACACGTCGATGGCCGGTCCGTCGCCGCCTGGGTCCTGCGCAGCGTCGGATGCGGTCGCCCGGGTTCCGGATTCACCGTCAGGATCGACATTCATCCGGGCCGCGAGCGGTATGGATTTGGCCCGATTGCGGCGCGCGTCAACATCGGTGAGTGGTGCTAGTCCCTTTGGAGGATGCCGTTACCGCGCGCGCCGGGGGCGACACCGCCAGCAGCGCGGCGCACGCCCGGGCAGGACGCTGGCGCTTTGTGCGAAGCGGCATCGCACCCATACGGCTTTTTCCCTGATCCGTCCGGATCGGACTGTCGGCGCGACCGCGACATCACCGGTTCGTGCAAGGCAAGGCCGGGCTCATGTCGTGCCCGCGGGGCGACCGGGCAGACGGGAAACGCGGCATTGGCCCGGAGCGCTTTTGCTCCGCCGGCAGACCACAGGGATATCTGCGCGAAGCGGTATCGGGCGTTGTCGCGTTGACGTTTCCCTAGAAGTCGCTGACGCTCGCAAAAACCCCAATGGCCATGCCCATGTCGTCTTCGCTGACATCCGATGAAGTGCTGGCTGTCGTGCTGCGCAGCCCCTGCCTCGCGAAACTCGCCGGGCAGGATACCGCCGACGCGGTGCTTGACCTGACAGCAGCCAATCCGGCCATCAACATCGACGACTTGGTCAGCGAGTTACCGGACCTTCAGGATCTTCCAGACTCCATCGTTGATGACGAGTACCTGTCCCTGCGCCTGATCTCCGACGATGAGGGCGGATCTGAATGCGGACCCTGGGAGAGCGATGTCTACGGCTTCGCCGGCATCTGGGTTGCCTTCGCCGCGGACCATGAGAAGGAACGGTTTCTTGAATACGACGACGCGGTCGATGTCGCGTACGACCGGGCCCATGACGTGATCGTCGAAGAGCGCAGCATTCCTGTCCAGGACTTCCAGCGTCGACACCATGAGGAGCCGCTTCGGCTCCGCGGTTCGGCGAGCCCTGCGTCGATGCCCGCTACCGCTGAAGTGCTTGCGCCCCCGAAGCAGCGGACAACTTCCCCTGACGGGCGTGACGAGTCGGCAAAGCATGTTGCCGAGGCCGAGGAACGCCTGTTCGCAAAGTTGCGCGTCTCCGGGCATACGGTCATGGACGAGGAACCGTCGGATACGACCCCATTCGTGGCGACCTTTCCCCCGCGGCGTCGTTCAGTCCCGAAGTCACCCAAGACCAAATAGCGGTTGATCAGGCTGTTCGTTCAAGGTGGCGGCCTGCGCAGATCGCATTGCGCGATCTGCACCCACATTCCGGGAGAGATGCCTTCACACCGGAAACGCTTTTCCCCTTGAACGCTGGAAACGCCATCGATCACGTTGAAGGGGCAATGCCAGGAGGCGTACGACCAATCAGCCGGTATCGAGGGACCCGTGGGGCCCGAGGCCGGTGCATATGAACCGGGACGCCCGCAAGCATTTCATGGCGTGGCGCGGTTCATCGCTCGCGCCTTTTCAATAAACGAAGAGGCGAATAAGGCGGGGCGCTAGCGGCGGAATTCGTTTCCTGGCTGTTTTCGAGGGCGAGTGGATGCAAGGCGAGCGCGGCCGTGGCCCGCAGATCTGGGAAGCCTTTGAGGAACGGCATCGACAAAAAAATAAAGCCCCTGGAAAACAGGGGCTTGATTCTGCAATTGGCGGAGAGAGCGGGATTCGAACCCGCGATACGGTTTGACCCGTATACACGCTTTCCAGGCGTGCTCCTTAAACCACTCGGACATCTCTCCTTCTTGAAACGGATTGTGCCCTGATCGCGGGGATCAGGTCTTCGGCTTTTCGTCGTCGCCCGGCTCTTCCGGAAACGCCACCGTGGGCGGCTTGTCCAGGCAGACACCACCGCCCTCGTCGTCCTTGTAGCCGAAGGGCACCTGCGTCGTCGGCCGCGGCGGCAGGCGCAGCGCGG
>CAMLNE010000303.1 GCA_946481265.1 uncultured Panacagrimonas sp.
CGACAACGAGATCCACGACAACGACTCGCTGGGCATCGCGATCGTGAACTACGGCCTGGCCGACCCGGCCCAACCCGACCCGCGCTACGACTTCTACCCGGAAGGCATCGAGATCCGGGGCAACCTGTTCCGCGACAACGGCGGCAATGTGCAGCTGCCCGATCCGGACCGCGGCGAGGCCTCGGTGCTGCCGCTGCTGCTCAAGCTGAAGAATCTCGGTCGCTCGGCCCACATCGTCTGGGATGGCGCGGTCGACAAGCCCAACGGCTGCAGCGAGATTCCGCGTGACGCCGACGGCGTGCCGCTGACACAGGCCAATCCGGCATGGCCGCATGAGGAGCAGGGCGGCCGTACCGACGAGCGCGGCCGGCCAAATCTCACGCGCGAGGACCAGACGCCCACGTGCAAGTGGAACGCCTGGAAATTCGGCAGCGACGGCGCGCTCAAGCTGCCCGAGAACCATCTTTGCGTCGCCACCGACAACGTCTACTCGAGCACGCAGGCCTCCACCCTGCTCACCACCGAGTTCCTGCGCGCCAACATCACCTCGAGCGACCCGGTCCAGCTCGTGCTCGACCTGCTGGTGCCGGCCTCGACCGACCTGGCGCCGCACCGCTGCGACCTGCCATCGCGGCCGGACCCGGTGCTGAAGCTGCCCTACGTGCCGGCGCCCGACAGCGCCGACGCGCGGCCCGACCCGGCCGTCGTCGACGCCGCCTGCTCCGGTGGCACGGCTGGCCAGGTCAATCGTGCGGCGCTGGCCTATGACTGTCCGCGCCTCGAGCAGTACGGCCTGTTCGCGGACGCGGCCGATCCGACCCGGAATGCCAACGGCGGCGGCGTGCCCTACGAACTCAACACGCCGCTGTTCAGCGACTACTCCTCGAAGTACCGCTTCCTGTTCGTTCCGCCCGGTCAGGCGGCCGCCTACCGCGACCACACGGCCGGCGTGGGCGCCACGCTCGCGTTTCCGGTCGGCACGGTGATCGCGAAGACCTTCTCCTTCCGCAAGGAGGACGCGGCCGGCACGCTGCTCGCGGAGAACGTCGTCGAGACGCGCCTGCTCATCAAGCGGCAGAAGGACGACGGCAGCGCGCACTGGGTGGGCCTGCCCTACATCTGGAGCGGCAGCGGCGCAACGCGCATGGCCGAGCTGAAGATCGAGGGCGGTGTCGCCGCGGTGGAATTCGACTACCTGGATCCCGATCCCGGGGTGAAGAATGCGGATGGCTCGCGCCGTCGCTACGTGGGTGCCACCGCGAGCTACCGCGTGCCCGCCGCGCTGAACTGCCTGACCTGCCATGCGGGCGACGATCGGGAGGCGGGCAGCGCGCCGATCGGACCCACGGCGCGCAACCTCAACCGCGACCACGATCTTCCGGGCGTCGGCACGGTGAACCAGCTCCAGCACCTGGCAGGCGAGGGGCTGCTCACCGGCCTGCCGGCCGACCTGGCGACGGTCGACCGCCTGCCGCGATGGAACGTGCCGGGTTCCTCCGGCGAGCTGCCGGATTCGGCGCAGGACCTGCACCTGCGCACGCGCGCCTACCTCGAGAGCAACTGCATGCACTGCCACAACCCGGGTGGTGCGGCGTCCAACAGCGGCCTGTCGCTGGACGTCTATCGCAAGGTCAACGTGCAGTACGGCATCTGCAAGAAGCCGGTCGCGGCCGGTCGTGGATCCGGTGGCAAGCGATTCGACCTGATTCCGCGCGACGCGGAAGGATCGATCCTGCCGTACCGCCTGGCGTCGACGCAGGCCGGCGTGAAGATGCCGCCGATCGCGCGCAGCCTCGCCCACGGCGAGGGCGTGAACCTGGTGACGCAATGGGTCGACACCGTGCTGCCCACGCCCGACACCGAGGACGAGGAAGTCTGCGCCGGTGGCGGGCTCGGCGGCCTGCCCCTGACGGTGCCGGCCATCGCCAAGGCCTACGCGGAGCACGCCAGGACCCTGCGCTCCGCCGACCAGCGGCGTCCGCGGGCGCTGCCGCCTCCCTGAGCGATCCCGTCGCCGGCCGCCGGGCCGGCGTGTTTGTCGGTCCCGGCGTCGACCGGACACACTGCGCCGTGGCGGCGGCGTGCCGATGAGGGACGGGCGTGATGGAGATTTCTGACACGGCGGTTTTCCACCCAGGCGAGCGGGCCGTCCAGGAACGCCTCGGCGTACGCGAGAAGATGGCGCAGATCGGTGGACGCGTGATCCGCGATCACATGCCCGACCCGCATCGCACCTTCTTCGCGCAGCTTCCGTTCATCGTGATCGGCGCGCTCGATGCCCAACGGCAGCCCTGGGCCACGGCGCTGGCCGGGCCGCCCGGATTCATCTCCTCACCCGATCCGAAGCGCCTGCTGATCGACGCGCCGCTGCCGCCAAACGGGCTGCTGGCGGCGGTGCTGGCCGCGGGCAGTGCCGTCGGCCTGCTCGGCATCGAGCCGCATACGCGGCGGCGCAACCGCATGAACGGCATCGTCGAGACCGTCGGCGCGCGCGGCATCGGCATCGCGGTGTCGCAGAGCTTCGGCAACTGCCCGAAGTACATCCAGGCCCGCAGGCCCGAATTCACCGGTGCGGCAACGCCCGATGCACCCCTGCGACGAACGCGGCAGCTCGATGCCGCCGCACAGTTCAGGGTGCGCGGTGCCGACACCTTGTTCATCGCCACGGCGCATCCCGCGGCGGTCGGCGACCGGGATCCGGCACACGGCGTCGACGTCTCGCATCGCGGGGGCAGGCCCGGTTTCGTGCGCGTGGAGCGCGAAGGCACGCGACTGACCCTGCCGGACTTCGTCGGCAACGACTACTTCAACACGATCGGCAACCTCGAGCTCAACCCGGGCGCCGGACTGCTGTTCATCGACTTCACCTCGGGTGACCTGCTCCACGTGGCGGTGCGCGGCACCGTCATCTGGGACGGCCCGCAGGTACGCGCCTTCGAAGGCGCCCAGCGACTCCTGCAGTTCGATGTCCTCGAATGCCGATCGCTGGACGCCGGGTTGCCGCTGCGCTGGGGACCACCGGAGATCTCGCCCTTCCTCCGCGGCACCGGGCGCTGGGACCCCGCCTGATCGCGCGCACCCGTCGCCCGCACGAGGTGCGGGAGGCGCATCGCGGATGGGCGCCAGCCCGACGCCCTGCGGGTCGTGCCGGCGCCGCGCCCTCAGTCGTCCAGCGTGAAACCGACCTTGAGCGTCACCTGCCAATGGTCGATCGCGCCGTCTTCGATGTGCCCGCGCACCTGCGTGACCTCGAACCACTTGAGGTTGTGGATGGTCTTGGTCGCCCGCTCGATGGCGGTCTTGACTGCATCGTCGCTGCCAATCCTGGACGAGCCGGTCAGCTCCACGGTCTTGTAGACGTGATCGCTCATATCGATGCTCCTCTGGTGCCGCGGGTGGGACCTGATCCTAACGCTGCGCGCGAATTGCCACCCGTGCCGCCAACCGCTAGAACAGCGCCATCCCAACCCAACGGACATTCCATGGAACCGCTGCTGATCGGCAAGGGCGAAGCACCGCAGACCATTCTTCCGAAGTACGCCAACCGGCACGGCCTGATCGCCGGCGCGACCGGAACCGGCAAGACGATCACCCTGCAGATCCTCGCCGAGGGATTCTCCGAACTGGGGGTGCCGGTCTTCGCGGCCGACATCAAGGGCGATCTGTCCGGCATCGCGATGGCGGGCGAGGCCAAGCCCAAGCTGGCCGAGCGGGCGGCCCAGGTCGGCGTCAGCGGCTATGCGCCGCAGGCCTGTCCGACCGTGTTCTGGGACGTGTTCGGCGAGCAGGGCCACCCCGTGCGCGGCACCGTGTCCGACATGGGTCCCGACCTGCTAGCGCGCCTGCTCGACCTGTCCGAGGTGCAGGAAGCGGTGCTGATGCTGGTGTTCAAGTACTGCGATGACCAGGGGCTGGCGCTGCTGGACCTGAAGGATCTGCGCGCGGCGCTGTCGCACGTGGCCGAGAACGCCAAGGCGCTGGGCGCGGACTACGGCCTGATCAGCAGTTCGTCGATCGGCGCGATCCAGCGCGGACTGGTGGCGCTGGAACAGGAAGGTGGCGGCGTGTTCTTCGGCGAGCCCGCGCTGGAACTGGCGGACCTGATGCGCGTGGATCTCTCGGGCCGCGGCATCGTCAACGTGCTGGCCGCCGACAAGCTCTACCACAAGCCACGCCTGTACTCGACCTTCCTGCTGTGGCTGCTGTCCGAACTGTTCGAGGAACTGACCGAGACCGGCGACCTGGAAAAGCCGCGGCTCGTGTTCTTCTTCGACGAGGCGCACCTGCTGTTCAACGATGCGCCCAAGGCGCTGCTCGAGAAGATCGAGCAGGTGGTGCGCCTGATCCGCTCCAAGGGCGTGGGCATCTACTTCGTCACCCAGAACCCGCTCGACCTGCCGGATACCGTGCTCGGGCAGCTCGGCAATCGCGTGCAGCACGCGCTGCGCGCGTTCACGCCACGCGACCAGAAGGCGGTCAAGGCCGCGGCGCAGACGTTTCGCAGCAATCCGAAGCTCGATATCGAGGCGGCGATCACGACGCTCGGCGTCGGCGAGGCCCTGGTGTCGACCCTGCAGGAGGGCGGTGTTCCGGGCGTCGTCGAGAAGACGCTGATCCGCCCGCCGAAGTCGCGCATGGGTCCGATCACGCCGGCCGAACGCCAGGTCATCCTCGGCCGCAGCCCGGTGTCGGGGCGCTACGAGAAGGCCCTCGATCGCGAGTCCGCCTACGAGCTTCTGACCCAGCGCGCGGGCCGCGCGGCGGCGGAAGCGGATGCCGCCAGGTCGCAGGCCGAGCAGGCCAGGGCGGAGGCGGCCGCAGCCAAGGCCGCGGCAAAGGCCGACGGCGACTGGAAGAAGGATGTGCGCGACGCCTATGGGAGCGGTGCGCGCCGGCGTGAACCCTCGACGGCGCGCGCTTCCGGCCGGCGCGGCGACACCATCATGGAGACCGCCGTGAAGAGCGCGACGCGCAGCCTGGCGACCAGCATCGGCGGA
>CAMLNE010000304.1 GCA_946481265.1 uncultured Panacagrimonas sp.
CGCCAAAGCGACCTCCGCCGCCGTGACCGAAATAGCGTTAACAGGCCCTAGGGCGCCGCGCTCCCCACGCCGGCAGGAACGCGTCCTCAGTCGATCTGGATGCCCTCGCGCTCGACCACGCGGGCCACCGCCGCGCGCGCCCGCACGGTATCCATGACCCGCGCGTACTCGGGGAATTCGCTGCGCATGCTCAGTCCACAGCGATTGCCCCAGCGGTAGAACACCAGCAGGTAGGCATCGACCGCACTGAAACCCTCTCCCAGCGCCCAGGAGCGGCCCGCCAGGCGCGTCTCGATGTCCGCGTAGCCGGCGCGCACGGTCTCGCGGCCCTGGGCCGCGATGGCCTCGGCGCCCGCCGCCTGGGTGGTGAAGCGCTCGGGGCGGAACACGGTGCGCACGCCGGCCTGGTGCATGACCGAACCCAGCCAGCTCATCCACTCCAGCGCCCGCACGAATGCTTCGGGCTCCGCCGGCAGCAGCGCCGGCAGCGGATGACGTTGCGCGAGGAAGACCATGATTGCCATCGCTTCGGTGAGCACGCGCTCGCCGCGCTCGTCGCGCACCCACAACGCCGGAACACGGCCACGCGGATTCACCGACAGGTATTCCGGCCGACGGTTCGCGCCCTCGGCGATGGTCACCCGCACGGGCTCGTAGGGCACACCGAGTTCCTCGAGCACGATATGCGGGGCCAGCGAGCAGGCGCCGGGGGAATAGAACAAGCGGTATTGCGGATTCGACATGGCCTTGCCTGCACTCTGCGTTCGATGGATGGATGCCGGGCGTCCGGGTCAGGATTTCAACACGCGCGGCCCGAACGGCCGGGGATTGGCCTGCGTCTCGCGGCTCATGTTGTTGCTGACCGCGATGCGTTGGTTGGCGCGGCCCATCAGGCGCCTTTGCCAGTGACGCTCGAACGACAGGGCCGTGGCCTCGTCGTCGTGCCAGGCCTGCTGCAGCAGGAACTTGCCGGCGGCGATGGCATCGGGCGAGCGCGTCGCGATCTCGGCCGCGAGCGCCTGCGCCGCCGCCAGCGGATCGGCGTCCAGCCGCGTGACCAGCCCCAGCGACAGCGCCTCGGTGCCGCTGAACACGCGCCCGGTGAAGCACAGCTCCTTGGCCACATCCAGCGCGACCAGCTCGCGCAGCAATGCCGCGCCGCCCATGTCCGGGATCAGGCCCCATCTGGACTCCATCACCGACAGGCGGGCGTCCGGCGTGGCGATGCGGATGTCCGCACCCAGCGCTAGCTGGATGCCGGCACCGAAGCAGTTGCCCCGCACCGCGGCGATCACCGGGAACGGCAGTTCGCGCCAGCCCATGCTCCAGGCCTGGAAATCATTGCGCGCGGGCTTCCACAGCCTGGCGTAGCCGGCCGCCGCCCGGGCCGGCTGCGACAGCACGGCCTTGAAGTCCAGCCCGGCGCAGAACGAGGGGCCCTCGCCGTACAGGATCGCGGCGCGGATCGAACGATCGCGCTTCAGGCTGCGGCAGGCATCGTTGACCGCCTGCAGCATCGCGAAGTCCATGCCGTTGTGCTTCTCGGCCCGCGTCAGCCGCACTTCGGCGAGGCCGTCGCGGATATCGGTGGTGACACGATCGTGGAAGTTGGGCATGGGCCGCTCGATCAGGAAGACAGCCGGAGCAGGCGTTCGGCCGCCGCCGGTGGCAGGTCCGCGTGCAGCGCCTGCAGCACCGGGAGCAGCCCGTGGGCCGTTGCACTGGCCACCAGCTGCTCGCCGACCTGGGGATCCGGATGCAGCATCGCGGCGCGCGCCATGCGCGTGCGCAGGCCCGGGCCGACTCCCTGCAGCAGCGCCATCACCGCGGCGCCGAGATTCAATTCGGGGCGGGCGGCGACCGCCACCACCCTCTGCAGGCGCGCGTCGCTCATCAGTTCGACCACTTCCTCCAGCCTTTGCGGCGACTCGACGAAGAAGCCGATGCGCAGCATGGCCTCGTCGTCGAGCACGGCCATGCAGGCGCGGATCTGCTCATCGGTCAGCGTGTCGACGAAACGGGCCATCAGGATGTACTCGCGCTGCTTGACCACCTCGCGGGTCACCGCCACCACCAGGTCCAGCGGCATCTGCTGCAGCATTGGCGCGGCCCGGCGCGGGTCGAGCATCAGGGTGACGGCGACATTGAATGCCAGCGGCGTGCGCCGGGCGATCTCCACCGCGTCCCGGGGCGGCAGAAGGCCAGCCACGCGCGAGGCCAGCACCGGCCCCATCGCCTTCTCGGCCAGGATCGCGTTCAGCGCACCGGGCAGGATGCGCGCCGCACCGGCCACGCGCTGCAGGCTCGCACGGTCGCCATCGAACAGCATCGACGTGCAGGCCGCGCGCAGCTGCCGCAGCGCGGTCACGTCCAGGCCCTGCAGTCCGGCCACCGCGGCCTGCTCGCCGCCGAGCAGGCGCGCGAGCTTCAGGTATTCGGCCTCGAGCGCGAGCCCGCTCATGCGGCGCAGGAGTGCAGCCGATGCTGCGCATGGGCCCCCGCAAGGGCGGGCGCGGCGGCTCCGGCTGACCCTGCGAGGGCCATCAGCCGAACAGGATCCGGCGCACTGCGGGCCGCAGCAGTGCCGGCACCAGGCGCAGCGAATGTTCCGCGGAATCCTCGAGCAGCCGGCGCTGGTTGCGCCTGGCGTCGCGTACCGCGACCAGGAAGCTTTCGAGCGCCGGGTCCGGTACCGCCGAGAGATCCGGAAGCCGGTCCGCTCCTGGCCCCAGTTCGGCGCGCAGCGCGTCGAGAACCTTCCTGCTCATGGTCGTCGCTGCTTCCTTCGAGGCGGGATCGTGTGGGGCCGGCCGATTATCGGCACGCACCGGGAGAAAGCAAAAGCGGACGCACCCGACACGCGCACGCACACCGGCGGGGTATCGGCCCGTCTTCTTCGGACCGCGCGCTTTTTTGGCCGGGAGCTCACTCTATTGTCGGCCCTGCCCCGCTCGCGTAGCGTTGGGACGCGGCGTCACGGGCCTGCCGGGTTCGCGTCGAAACATAGACAGGGGCGGATCCAAGGAATCGAGGATGGCCGATAGAGCCACGCCGGAACCCGGCCGGTCGGACGCGGCCATGGCAGAACCCGGGAAGACATCGGCGGGTGGGGGCATGCGCATCAGTCAGCGCATGCGTCTGCTGCTGGTGATGGGCGGACTGATGCTGATCGGCATCATCAGCCAGTCGGCGCTGATCAATGCCTATCTGCTGCGCGACTTCGCGCGCCTCGAACAGAGCCAGGTACAGGCGAGCCTGCGCCTGATCCAGCTCTGGCTCGACCGCTTCGTCCAGCCGCTCGAGTCGCTGGCCGGCGACCTGGCGCAGGCCCCGACAGCCGCAGACATCCGCACGCCGGCCGACGCAGAACCCCTGCGCGCGCGCCTGCGCGCCGCCACCCGCCTGGACGTCCGCTACGACGCTGCGGCGATCCTGGCCGCCAACGGCGACGTGCTGCTGGCCCATTCCGGCGTGCCGGCCGCGCAGGACGACAACGGACCGAGCGCGGCGGAGCTCGCCGTGTTGCGCCAGCACGCGGCCACGCTGAGCAACTCGGGCGCGGATACGCTCACGGGCTGGAACGTGGCACCGGGCGGCTTGTTCGCGGTGGCCGGCATGAAACTCGGCGTGGAGGCGGGCGGACCGCTCATCGTGGTCGGGCGTCGTTTCGACCGGGCCGCAATGGCGGCACTCGACGAATTGTCCGGCACGCATGTCACCGTGGTCGGCGGCGAGGTATCGCCGGTGCACCGGGCGGGGCACCCGATGCAGGCCTGCACACGCCTGTCGCCGACGCTGAACATCCCGCCGCAGCATCTGTGCGTGCGCCTGCAGGCCTCCATCCTCGAGCGCGGCCAGCGCAGCAGCAACGATCTTCGCCTCGCCAGCCTGGCCGGGTTCGTCGTCCTGATGCTCGGCACCTGGTGGTTCCTGGATCTGAGCCTGCTGAGACGGCTCACCGGCCTGACGCGCAAGCTCGACGTCACCGCCTCCGGCGGCACCGAGGCACTCGAGCAGGCGATGCTCGATGACGGCCATCGCGGCGACGAACTCGGCCGCATGTCGATGGGCCTTGCCCAACTCCTCGGCCGCGTGCGCCAGGCCGAGGCGGACCTGCGCGAGCGCGAGCGCAGCTTCCGCGTGCTGGCCGAATCCTCCGGCGTGGCCATCTTCGTGGTCGACGAGGGACTGCTGTACAGCAACCCCTTCGCTTCGCGCCTGAGCGGCTACGACAAGGACGAACTGCGCGAGCGCGCCCTGACCGAGCTGATCCACGAGGACTGGCGCGAGCGCTTCCAGGCGGCCCTGGCACGTGGCACCGCCAATGACATGGAAGGCGAGGAACTGCGCGGCCGGCGCCAGGACGGGACCCTGTACTGGGCGCGCCTGCACGTGGCGCGCATCGAGTACCGCGGCAGCGCGGCCCTGCTGGTGACCCTGTTCGACGTCACCGAACAGCGCCACCTGGAACAGGTGCTGGCGGATGAAAAGCAGAACCTGCAGGTGATCCTCAGCTCCATCCACGATGGCATCGTCGCGGTCGACGATGTCGGCACGGTGCGCTTCATCAATCCGGCCGCGCAACGCCTGACCGGCATCCCGCAGGCGCTGGCCAACGGCAGCGCGCTCGACGACGTGGTCGCGCTCAGCGAGCCGGACAGTGACGAACCGGTCCGTGCACCGCTGCTGTCGACCCTGGCAGCAGCCGGCAACGCCGGCAGGCTGGCCAAGGTCGTCACGCCGCAGGGCGTTGCGCACAACGTGGAGGTGAGCCTGTCGCAGAGCCAGGCCACCGAGCAGGGCGAAGGGGGACGCGGCGCGGTGCTGGTGATGCGCGATGTCTCCGATCTGCGCAAGCTCACCAA
>CAMLNE010000305.1 GCA_946481265.1 uncultured Panacagrimonas sp.
GGCCCGGCACGGTGCGCGAGGCGCCGAGCGCCTCGACCGCCTGCTCCAGGCCGAGGCCGGCTTCGAGCAGCACCGCCGCGCTGGCGACCAGGTTGTAGGCGTTGAATCGGCCGAGCAGGGCACTGCGCAGGCGGGCGCGCCCGGCATGCGTGTCGAGCTCCAGGCTCAGGCCGGTCTCGTGCAGCTGCAGTTCGCGACCGACCACGTAGCGCGCGGTGGCGGGAACCTCGCCGTCGAGCCCGTAGGCGCACAGGCGGTCCGCTTGCGGCCCGGCCGCGATCTGCGCGATCCACTCGGCGCCCTGGGCATCGTCCCGGTTCAGGATCAGGGCGCGTGCATCCTCGGCCTCGAACAGCCGGCGCTTGGCGCGGGCGTAGCGCTCCAGCGTGCCGTGGTAGTCCAGGTGATCGCGCGTCAGGTTGGTCAGCACCACCGCGTCGAAGCTCACCCCGCCCACGCGGTTCTGGTCGAGGGCATGCGAGGAGACTTCCATCGCGCAGGCATCGATGCCGGCCTCGACGAAGTCGGCCAGGCACGCGTGCAGCGCCAGCGGATCGGGCGTGGTGTGGGTGGCCGCCTCGAGCTGCGCCGGTCGACCGCTGCCCAGCGTGCCCAGGTAGGCGCAGGCGCGGCCACGCTGCTCGAAAGCCTGGGCGATCAGGTGGGCGGTGGACGTCTTGCCATCGGTGCCGGTCACCCCGCTCACGAACATGCGGTCGGAGGGTCGGCCGTGGAAGCGCGCGGCGATCTCGCCGACCTTGTCCGAGAGCGCCTCGACCGCCACGCAGGGCACCGCGTCGGCCTCCGGCGCATCGATCGTCGGCGCCGGCTCCCACACGATCGCGGCGGCACCGCGTGACAGGGCCTGCGGCAGGTGGCCCAACCCGTGCCCGCGTGAACCGCGCACGGCCAGGAAGGCATCGCCGACGCGCACCTGCCGCGAATCCATCGCCAGTCCGGTCACCGCCACCGGCGGCACCGCACGGGCGAAGCCGGCCAGCAGGCCATCCAGAGAACGTACGGGCGCCATGGGGCTCAAGTCCGCGGCTCCGACGCCGCGGCACCGGCCGGCATGGCGAGCTGTGCCGGCGACGGTGCCGCCGGACAGTCGTGGGTGCAGGCGTCGGGCGCGATCTGCAGCAGGCGCAGCGCGCCCTGCATCACGGTGGAGAAGACCGGCGCGGCCACCGCGCCGCCGTAGTAATCCTTGCCGCCGGGCTCGTCGATCATCACCAGGCCCACAAGCCGCGGACGCTCGGCCGGCACCATGCCGATGAAGACCGACTGGTGACGCTCCGCGTCGTAGCCGCCGGTGGCAGCCACCTTGCGTACCGTGCCGGTCTTGCCGGCGACGCGGTAGCCGGGGATCGCGGCGCGGCGCGCGGTACCGGCGGTGGTGGCCACCGCCTCGAGCATGTGGCGCAGTTCGCGCGCGGTGCGCGCGCTGACCGCGCGCTGCGGCGGCTGCACCGGCTCGTCCATGCTCAGGCGCAGCTGCGGCATCAGGCCGTCGTTGGCGAGCGCCGCATAGGCACGCACCAGATGCAGTGCGTTGACCGACAGGCCATAGCCGTAGGACGCGGTCGCCGTCGCAATCTGCCCCCACTGCATGTAGGGACGCAGCACCGGCGCGGATTCGCCCGGAAACCCCGATCCCACCCGGTCGCCGAGGCCGAACTTCTGGTAGCCCTGCCAGATGCTCTCGGCACCGATGTGCATGCCGATCTTGGCCGCGGCCACGTTGCTCGACTTGGCCAGCAGCGTCGCGATGTCGGCGTCGCCCTGCGCATGGACATCGCGCACGGTCAGGCGCCCGACCTGCATCCAGCCGTCGCCGGTGTCGATGTGGCTGTCGGGACGGTAGGCGCCAATCTCCAGCGCCTGCGCCACCAGCAGCGGCTTGACCGTGGAACCGGGTTCGAAGGAGTCGACGATCGCGCGATTGCGCATGCGCCCGGGCTTGCGATCCTCGACGTTGTTCGGGTTGTAACCGGGCTGGTTGGCGATCGCGAGCAGCTCGCCGGTGCGCACGTCGGCCACCACCACCAGTCCGCCCTTGGCGCCGTGCTGCTTCACCGCGTTCTTGATTTCGCGATAGGCCAGGTATTGCAGGCGCAGGTCCATGCTCAGCGCCAGGTCGGTGCCCGGCTGCGCCGGCACCGCTTCCTCGGTGTCCTCGACGATGCGGCCGCGCGCATCGCGGATCACGCGGCGTGAGCCGTCGACACCGCGCAGCGTCTGGTCGTACGCCATCTCCATGCCTTCCTGGCCATGCCCGTCGACATCGGTGAAGCCCACCACCTGCCCCGCCACTTCGCCGGCCGGGTAGTAGCGGCGGTACTCGCGCGTGGAGAACACGCCCGGCGCCTTGAGCGCCAGCACGCGGCGCGCCTCGTCCGGCGGCAGTCCGCGTTCGATGTAGACGAACTGGCGCGAGGCCCGTTCATCCAGGAAACGGGTCAGTTCGCGCTGCGACTTCTTGAGCACCTTGGCCAGTGCCGCGACGTGCTCGGGCGAGGCGAGCAGGGCCGAGGGCACGCACCAGATCGAGTCGACGGGCGCCGACAGTGCCAGCGGCTCGCCGCGACGGTCGCGGATCGCCGCGCGATGACCGGGCAAGGTCACCGCGCGCACCTGGCGCTTGGCGCCCTGCTTGGTGAGGAATTCGCGTTCGAGCACCTGCAGCTGGAACGCGCGGCCGCAGACCAGCAACGCGCCCAGGCCGAGCATGCCCAGCACCGCGAGGCGTCGCCAGCGATCGACCGGCCGAAGCTTGTACTGGGTGTCCGACGTCACGGCACGCGCCCCGCGGCGGACAACGCGGACTGGTCGACGATCACGTACTCGCGCGGCTCGGCCATGCCCAGCTGCTCGTGTGCCGCGTGCTCGATGCGCGCGTGATGCGACAGCGCCGCCTCTTCGAGCTGCAGCTGCGACCACTCCATCTGCATGCGCTCGCGTTCGACACGCGCGCGCTCCACCTCGGTGGTCAGGCTGCGGCTCTCGTGCTTGATGCGGATGGCGTACAGCGCCGAGGCGATCACCAGCAGCGAGAGCACCAGCGGCACCATCAGGCCGGTAGGCCGGGACTCCATCAGGGCGAGCCGAAACCGCTGCCAGAGACGCTTCATGCGAGTCGCTCCGCCACGCGCAGCACCGCGCTGCGGGCGCGCGGATTGGCGTCGCACTCGGCCTGGCCGGGAAATTCGCGCGACACCGCGCGCCAGGCTCGCGGCGCGCGTTCCGGGCCGAAACGCGGATCGACCGGCAGCGCCGGCACCGGCGGCGTGCCGGTGCTGCTTTCGCGGATGAAGCGCTTGACGATGCGGTCTTCCAGCGAATGGAAGCTGATGACCACCAGCCGGCCACCCGGTGCGAGCAGGTGCAGCGAAGCGTCGAGCGCCGCGTTCAGCGCGTCGAGCTCGCCGTTGATGTGGATGCGGATGGCCTGGAAGCTGCGCGTCGCCGGGTGGATCTTCTGGCGCGGGCCGGGCACGGCGCGCGCGATCAACTCGGCGAGCTGGGCGGTGCGCTGGATCGGCATCTCGACGCGCGACTCGACGATGCGCCGCGCGATGCGGCGGCTGGCGCGCTCCTCGCCGTAGGTCCAGAGCACGTCCGCGATCTGCTCAGCCGATGCATGCGCAAGCCACTGCGCGGCCGACTCGCCCGCCTCGGGGTCCATGCGCATGTCCAGCGGCCCGTCGTTGGCAAACGAAAATCCGCGCGTCGCGTCGTCGAACTGTGGCGAGGACACGCCAAGGTCGAGCAGCAGGCCGTCGACGCGACCGTCCAGACCGCAGTCGCGCCCGACCTGGGCCAGCTCGGCAAAATTGCGGCGATGAATGCGGAAGTTCGGCCGTGAGCCGAGCTGGGACCACGCCGCCTGCGCCGCCTGCGGGTCGCGGTCCAGGGCGTGCAGGAAGCCGCCGTTGCCGATCGCCTCGAGGATGGCGGCGCTATGTCCGCCACGGCCGTAGGTGGCATCCACGTAGAGGCCGCCGGCGCGCGGAGCGAGTCCGGCGAGCGCTTCTGCAAGCATCACCGGACGGTGTTCGAGCATCGGGCTAGTCGATCCGCGCCAGAGCGCAATTCGGTCGGCGGCGGAAGGAGCATTCATCTGCGCGCCTCACCGCTTCAACGTCCGGAACGCGTCCTTGAGGCTGGACGCCAGGCCGACCGCATCCTGGCCGAAGCGCTCGTTCCAGAGATCCTCCGGCCACAGGTCGAAACGGCGGATCTGGCCCATCAGGACCGCCGAGCCGTTGAGCCCGGAGTACTTGCGCAGCATCGTCGGCAGCAGCACCCGGCCCTGCTTGTCGATCTCCATCTCGTGCGCCGATCCGATCAGGTGTGCATTGAGCAGATCCGCGGTGTCGCGATCCTCCATCGCCTCGATCTGGTCGGCCAGGCGCTGGAACTCGGGCGCCGGATAGATCTCCAGGCAGGGGTTGGGACCGCGGGTGATGACCAGCTGCGAGTTGCAGGACTCGGCCAGCTCCTGGCGATAGCGTGCCGGGATCGCCAGGCGACCCTTCTCGTCGATGGTCAGTTGATGTGACCCTGCAAACACGCGCGCGATCCCGGTTGCGTGAACGACTCCCCACAATCGCCCACTTCCTACCCCTTCGAGGCACTATAAACCACGCCTCGACCCCCCACAAGCATTTTTCGGCAAAAAATCGCGTCGGAACAAATGCTTAGCGAAGGGCGGGTCACCTTTTCAGAAAGCCATATAAAACAGCAAGATGGCGCAAACACTTAAAGTGAGGACCACGCCGCGGGCCAGGGCGGGCCCGCAAAGGCCAGCCCTGATGTCCTGTAAAGGGATTTGCATCAAGAAAAAAGGAGTCGTCATGTAAGC
>CAMLNE010000306.1 GCA_946481265.1 uncultured Panacagrimonas sp.
CGACCCGCACGAGGATCGAACCTGGAGTGTCAACCAAAGCGGATGAGCTTCGCCGCCGCGTGCACAGCTGGTCGGCCGCTCATAGCATGATCGACGTGGGCGGGCAGACGATCGAATGTGCCGTGAGCCGGCAGGCTGCCGACCTCGGCAGCGCGCTGCGGTTCGCCGCGTAGGCGCTCGTGTAAGGCAGTGCCACCCGATCGTTCATGGCGCCCGAGGTTGACGACGACGCCGCCGCCGGCTTGCTTGCGCAGTCCCGGCAGGAGTGCCCAGGTCATGAAGATAGGCCCCTTTTACGTTGATCGCGAGCAGCGCCTCGACGTCGGATGGCGTGTACTCCTCGATCGCCTTGCGCGGCGAGATGCCTGCGAGGTTGACTACCGCATCGACCCGGCCGAGGTGCTCAAAGGCGACCGCCGCCAGCTTCCCGAGGCTCGCCGGATCGGTCGAGCGGGCTCGTCCAGAGCCGGCAGCAAACTTAACAAAGACGACGCCACCCGCGAGCCGTAGGGTCGGTCAGGTAAAACCCGTTCTGACGGTCAATGCCCTCGCCTCAGGGGCAGGCTGGTTTTGTTGCGGCAACGTGCAACGGGCCCATGGATGCGACCATGGGTTGGCCAACGCGGGCGGGTACGTCCCGGACCACCGGCAGTGGTCGCGAAATATCTCAATTGGAGCGCCTCATGGTTCAGAAGATTCGACGTGTTGTCACGGGGCACGATGCACAAGGCCGGTCTGCCATCCTCTTCGACGGTGCCGCTCCGTGTGTCAAGCAAATGGATTCGATGCCGGGCTTGGCTCTGACCGATCTCTGGGAGTCGCTGGACGCTCCAGCGGACAACTCCGGCAGTAGCGACGCGGTAGACCGTCCCGTCCGACTCGCACCGCCCGTCCGTGGCTCCCTTTTCCGCATCGTTGAATTTCCGCCCGACTCCGCCTGGAAGGGCAAGGTCGATGCCGATGCCGCCTTTCGTTCGATCGGAGCAGCGTCGGCACGCGACCACGACTCTTCGGACCCGCTCCGTCATAAGACGGCGACGATCGACTACATCGTGGTCATCAAAGGCGAGATCTACGCCATCGTGGATACCGGTGAAGTCCTGCTCAAGCCCGGCGACGTGTTCATCCAGCGAGGGACCATGCATAGCTGGAGCGTGCGCGGTAACGAGCCGTGCCTGATCGCCGTGGTCCTGATCGGCTCAAATCCAGTCTGAAAGGGTACCGGCGTGAAACTCGTCACCTACATCATCGGAAGTGGCGCCCCGCGATGCGGTGCACTGACCGAGAACCAGCGCTGGATCGTGGACCTGGCATCCGCCAGCGGCGGCGCACCTTGGTCCGAAAGCGTGCAGGCGATGATCGAACACGGCGACGAAGGCCTTCACGACGCGAACCGCGCGGTGAAGCGAGCCTCCGTTTCCAGTCGCGTGGACACTCAGCGCGTGCGGCTTTTGGCTCCGCTCCAGCCGCCGCCTCAGATGCGGGACTGTCTATGCTTCGAAGGTCATCTCGTCGCCGCGTTCGGCGCGGCCCGCAGGCTGCGAGCTCAACAGTTCCCGGATCCGGTGGCGAAGCTCGCCGAACTCGAACGCGAAGGGGTGCTGTCGGTACCCGCCACGTTCTACGAGCACCCGATCTACTACAAGGCCAATCGCTTCGCGGTTATCGGCACGGATACCGATGTCCAATGGCCGCACTACAGCAACGTGCTGGACTTCGAGTTGGAGTTCGGAATCTACATCGGGCGCCCAGCGAAGAACGTGAGCAGAGCAGATGCCCGGCAGCACATCTACGGCTACACCATCTTCAATGACATCACGGCACGAGACGCCCAAACCGCGGAAATGGGCGGCCAGCTCGGCCCGGCGAAGGGTAAGGACTTCGACACGGGCAATCCCATGGGTCCGTGCCTTGTTACTGCGGATGAACTGCCCGATCCATACAGTCTGACCATGATCGCGCGCGTCAACGGAGAAGAGTGGACACGGGCGAATTCCCGGACGATGCACTGGAAGTTCGAGGACCTGATCGAACACATCTCGCAATCCGAGACGCTGCATCCTGGTGAGTTCCTCGGATCAGGGACGGTCGAGGGCGGCTGTGGCCTCGAGACGCTCAGATTTCTGAAGCCCGATGACGTCATCGAGCTCGAGGTCGAAGGAATCGGGGTTTTGCGCAACCGAGTGGTCCGTCAGACCGCCGAGTAAAACGGTTCCGGCAAGCTTTGCAAAGACTCCGACGCGGCATTTCGCGATGCTCTTGCTGTCGGCATTCGCACCACGACCTCTGAAAAACAATGATCGCCAACAGCTCCAGCGGTAACGCATCTCCGACATCAGACCTGGATTTCGCCATTGTGGGTGGCGGATTCACCGGTCTGCACATGCTTTATCGGGCGACGCGGGCGGGTCGCAAGGTAAGACTCTTTGAGGCGGGGACCGGGGTAGGCGGAACCTGGTACTGGAATCGATATCCCGGCGCGCGCGTGGACGTGGAAAGTCTGGAGTATTCGTATTCTTTTTCCGAAGAACTGCAGCAGGAATGGAACTGGACCGAACGCTACTCGGCGCAGCCCGAGCTGCTGAAGTACGCCAACCACGTCGCCGACCGGTTCGATCTTCGCCCTCATATCCAGCTGAACACGAAGATTGTCTCTGCAATATTCGACGAGGCGTCAAATCGTTGGACGCTGACCACCGCTCAAGGCGAGAAGGTTCGGGCGCGGTTCTGCATTCTGGCGACCGGACTGTTGGTGGTCCCCAACAAACCAAAGATCCCGGATCTGGACTCTTACGCCGGCGTGCAAGTGCTGACGTCGCACTGGCCGAAAGATGGGATAGAGCTGTCCGGCAAGCGCGTTTGCGTCATCGGTACGGGCTCTTCCGGAATCCAGTGCATTCCCGAGATCGCGAAAGTCGCCAGTCACCTGACGGTCCTGCAGCGAACGCCTTCGTATTGCATCCCGGCAAGGAACCGCGCGCTCGATCCAGACTATCAACGCGCAATCAAGGCGCGCTACCCGGAGCTGCGCAAGAAGGAGGAGGCCGCCCTGGCGGGGTTCATCTCCCTGGACTTCATTGATGACCCTTATCCGACGAAGAACGCGATGGAGGTCAGCGCGGAAGAACGGCGCGCCGAATACGATCGTCGCTGGGCGGCAGGCGGACTTTCCTTCTACTACGCGTTCAAGGATCTCCTGTTCGATCCGACCGCCAATGCGACACTCGCCGAGTACGTGGACCAGAAGATCCGCGAGCGCGTTCGTGACCCAAAGACGGCTGAAAAGCTGATTCCCAAGAGCTTCCCCATCCTGAGCAAACGGCTGTGCGCCGACAACGGGTACTACGAAGCCTACAACCGCGACAACGTCACGTTGGTCGACCTCCACGAAGCGCCGATTCAGCGCGCCGTTCCGGAGGGTCTCGTGGTGGGGGACCAGACCATGCCGTTCGACGTCATCGTTTTTGCCACCGGATTCGATGCCTTGACCGGATCCATTGCGCACATCGATGTCCGCGGTCGGGGCGGGCGCACCATACGTCAGCACTGGTCGGATGGGCTTAAAACCTATGCAGGCCTAATGGCCAGCGGATTTCCCAACCTGTTTTTCATGAACGGGCCAGGGGCGCCCAGTGCTTTCAACGCGCCGATTCGCATCGCCGAGTACCAAGCGGACTACATCATGCGTTGCGCCGAATTTATGGACGCTCGCCACGTCGCGTCGATTGAAGTGTCTTCTCGCAGTGAGATCGAATGGATGGCAGCGGTGAACACGTTGGCCGCGCCCACGCTCTTCATGAAGACCAGCAGCTGGTACCTCGGCGACAATGTTCCGGGTAAGCCGCGACAGATGCTGGTCTACCTCGGTGGCTACCAGGCTTACCGCGATGAGTGCGAAAAGGCAGCGGCCAATGGTTATCAAGGCTTCATCATCAGCCCGCAGGCAGAGCCTGCCGCTTAATCGCTGTCTGACTGCTGCGCCAAGTCATCTCAGAGCGCCGATCGGTAGGGGGTAGCATGACGGTCCTTCGAGTTGACATGGGAGTCTAGGTGCCTGCCGACGCACAACGCATGGCGGAACGTCGTTTAGGCCTGGTCCACGCGGCAGAGCGCCTCATTCGGCAAACCAAGTCCACTGATTTCACGATGGCTGCGCTCGCTGCGGAGGCGGGCGTAAGCCCGGCCACGCCTTACAACCATTTCGAAAGCAAGGCCACGCTGCTGTACAGCCTCCTGAACCGGGCGATGGACGGCGTCGAGAATGTCGGCCGTGCCGCCTTTGCCGAACCGGAGCCGTTCACACGGGCAATGCGCGCCGCCGAAGCGGCCGCGCGATATTACACAGCCGATCCCACCTACTACCGCGTCCTTTATCGATTCTTCCTCGGCGTTGCAGATGCTGTGCACCGGCCCGCATTCATGGACCGATCGATCCGCTACTGGACACGTGCCACGGAGCCCTTGGCGAAAGCGGGGCTTATGCCTCCTCAACTGCCTCCCGACCAGCTTGCCGTGGAGATGCTGATCTCCTTTATCGGAATCACTGATCTCTGGGCGCTAGGTGAACTCTCCAGCGAGGCCTACGTTGCGCGCGCCGGGTACGGGAACCTGGTCCTGATGCTGGGAATCGCACGGGGTCGTCATCGCGATCATGTGCTTTCCCTGATGGACAAAGCGCTGGAGCATCTTCCTCAAGATCCCCGATTCGACACGCGATCACGCATCGCTTCTGGGAAAGAGGCTGTCAGGCGCCCTCGCACCAAGGCGCATTCCTAGCCGTCTGAACCGCCCCGGTTTTCCCGGAGGCTCGTTGATGTGAGTCACGCCGCGAGGGC
>CAMLNE010000307.1 GCA_946481265.1 uncultured Panacagrimonas sp.
ACGCTCTACTCCCGCGTGACTGGAGGTCAGCCGTGTGCTCGTCCGATCGGCACCGCGCCGGCGCCGAGTGCGCGCAGGTAGTCGTCGATCCGGCGCGCGCGGTGCGCACGATCCTTCGCGATGCGGCGCCACAGCGTGGCCTGCCAGTCGTCGCGCGTGGCGCCGTGGCTGGAACGGGATTCCCAGGCCAGCAGCCAGTCGCGGCGCCAAGCCTGGTATTTCTCGAAGGTGTCGGCCAGCGCGCGCGCCAGCGACCAGGCCTTGCGCCCGCCTTCGAACGGGTTGGCTGCGTCGCCCAGGAAACCGGCCAACGCCGCAGGCGGACGCTGCCGCAGCTCGCGCAGGATGTGCCAGCGCAGCACCTCGGGCGCCAGGCGCTGGTCGGCGCCGGCTGCGCCCAGCTGCGCGTCGAGCGCACGTTCGACGAATTCGCCGGGGGTCAGGAACTCCAGGTTGGCGCAGATCCCCGAATGCTCGGCCAGCGCCTGCTGCAGCCAGCGGCGCATCGAGAACTGCGGCACCAGCACCACGTCCGGGCGCAGCCAGTCCCCATCGGCATGCGGCTGCGCCACCTGTGCCGCCAGCAGGCCCGCGAGCACGTCCAGCGCATTGGAGTGATAGAGATGGAACCCGGGCCGCGCCTGCATGCGGGCATCATGCCGGAGCCGGGTCGCACACGATGGGACTGGGGGCCGCGAGCCGGAGAATCAGCTCTCTCGCCCGGCGACGATCACAGGCCGGGCGCCTGGTGCGCGCCACGGTGGGCGCCCTTTGGCCGAAGCACGACCGGCCGCAAGGGCAGCCGCCTACTTCTCGAGCAAATCGACACCGAAGGGTGGAAGCTGCAGCGTACCCGTCCAGCGCCCGGTCATGGACGGTATGCGTACGGACCAAACGTGGCGCCGATGAAGCCACCGGCGGTATCGGTGCTCAGGATGCTGGCATCGAGATCACTCGCGACCGGTTTCCACGCGCCCGGCTGCAATGCGTAGAACACGTCCAGGCGCGGGCCGTCGAGCTGGAAGCGCAGCGACACCGGCTGCTGCAACGACGGCAGTGCGATGCGGGCGATGCGCTCTCCGGTCGCGGCGCCGTCCTTGCCGGCGCGGCGGTACAGCGCGACTGCGGCCCCGTCTCGATCGCCTTCCACGCCGACGATGTAGTGGTAACCCTCGCTCTGGAATACCGCCAGCCCGGCCAGTTCGCCCGGTTCCGGCTTGTAGGGCGCCAGTGTCGCGGACAGCGTCGCATGGTGGTGCTGCAGGCGATGCGCCAGATACGCCGGCTGCCCGCCGCTGCCGTGTCCGCCCAGCGGGGTCGGGGACGGCGTGAGCTTCAGGCCGTCGCGGCCGGTGTCGAACCACGCCTGTTTCGGCGGATGGATCGTCATCCATTGCGGCGGCAGTTTTTCGGCGCCGAAACGTTCGCTCCATTCGATCGGTCCGCTGGTCGGCACCGGCTGCGGGTTCCGCGGCAATGCGGGGCGTTCCAGCACCATCGGCACGCGCTCGCCGCGCGGCAGGACCATCGGCCAGCCGTCGCGCCAGGTCACCGGCAGCAGGAAGGTTTCGCGCCCCAGGTTGTACTGGTTGCCGCGATACGGGCGCGTGGCGAGGAACACCGCCCACCACGAGCCGTCCTTCAGATCGACGAACTGCGCGTGTCCGGTGGAGGTGACCGGATCGGGCCGCTTCGGATCCAGATCGCGCTGGGTCAGCGACGGATTGCCGGACCATGGCTCGTAGGGACCGGTGACCTTGCGGCTGCGCCAGATCATCTGCGCATGCTGCTCGCCGGTGCCGCCTTCGGCCGCGGTCAGGTAATACCAGCCGTCGCGCTTGAACAGGTGCGGGCCTTCGACGTGCTCCGGCTTGGCTGCAGGGTCGACGCCGCCGTCGACCAGCACCGTGCGCGGGCCGATCATCTTCTTGCTGGCGACGTCGAACTGCTGCAGCCAGATCGCACGATGCCCCTCGTAGCGCAGCTTGGCCTGGGGCATGCCGTTGTTGACCATCCATGCGCTGCCGTCGTCGTCGAAGAACAGCGACGGATCGATGCCCTCGAACCCCAGCCACACCGGATCGGACCACGGCCCGGCCGGGTCCTTCGCGGTGATGACGAAGTTGCCGCCGTCGCAGTAGAAGCAGGTGTTGGCGATGTAGAACGTGCCGTCGTGGTAGCTGATCGTGGGCGCGAACAGGCCGCGCGTCAGCTCGTCGTCGCCGTAGTCGAGCTGGTCGGCGCGATCGATGGCATTGCCGATCTGCCGCCACGACACCAGGTCGCGGCTGTGGAAGATCGGCAGGCCCGGGAAATAGCCGAACGTGGAGGTGACCAGATAGAAGTCGTCGCCGACGCGGATCGCGGAGGGATCCGGATAAAAGCCGGCGACGACCGGATTGCGGTACTGCGTCGGACCGACGGCCGGGCCGCCGTCATCGCCGGCATAGTGGACTTCGGTGAACGTGACGTCGCCGGCCCAGGCCGGCAGCACGGCGATACAGGCGGCAAGCGCCAGTGCGAATCGTTTCATTCTGGTGGCCATCGGCAGGACGGAGTGTCGGGTCGTATCGGATCGGCGACGCAATCGGCCGCGTGATGCGATCAGCGGAATGGAAGCGGCGATGTTCGCGTGCACGGAGCTTCGCCCAATCCCCCCGGCACGACCAATGAAGGATTGGTCGCCGTCTATTCCAGAAACGATATGGATGGAGTGACGCGGGTGCGGTTGGCGCCCTGACTCGCGCGCAACAAAGTCTTTTTCGCTGCGGGTTCAACCGATCGCTGCACGCGTCGGTGTCGGCTTCCAACCGGGTCATGCATCAGGCCGAACGATCGCCGCGTCTTCGAGGCCACAGGCCGGCGTCAGCGTTGAGACTTGCCCCGCCGCAATGACCAACCCGTTGCTCCATCAGGGCCGGAGCGGAGCTTTTCATCGCCGGATGCATCCGGACTCCGGGGTTCCACGCATCCCGGCCTGACTTGCGTCACGGGCGCGTCCGGGGAGATTCCTGTACCGTTCGGTTCAGTCACTCCGGCGCGATTCAGCGGGCTCCGTCCAAGCTGCGCGCCTTCGTGGCCCAGGCCGGGCGCTGTCGCATCCGGTCGCACCGCCCACCCGAACGACGACCCCATGCCCGCCGATCCCGTGCCTGCGCAAGACATCGCCGTCCGCCTGTCCGGAGTGCGCCTCGACCGCGGCGGTCGGACGATCCTGTCCGGCATCGACCTCGATGTGCCGCGCGGCAGCATCACGGCAGTGCTCGGCCCCTCGGGCAGCGGCAAGTCGACCCTGCTCGCGGCGCTGACCGGCGAGCTGGAACAGACCGCAGGCACGGTCGAAGTCCTCGGCACCCAGGTGCCGCGCCGCCAGCGCGAGCTGCTGGAGCTGCGCAAGGGCATCGGCGTGCTGCTGCAG
This sequence comes from uncultured Panacagrimonas sp., assembly GCA_946481265.1. The sequence goes on from CAMLNE010000307.1 coordinate 3,419, forward strand.
GGCAACGGCCTGCTCACCGACCTGACCGTCGCCGAAAACATCGCGCTGCCGCTGCGCACGCACACCGCGTTGCCGAAGCCGGTGATCGAACGCCTGGTGCTGATGAAGCTGCATGCGGTAGGGCTGCGCACCGCGGGCGATCTGTATCCGCGCGAGCTCTCGGGCGGCATGGCCCGGCGCGTGGCGCTGGCGCGCGCGCTGGCCCTGGATCCGCCGCTGATGATCTACGACGAGCCGCTGACCGGGCTGGACCCGATCGCTTCGGGCGTGATCATGAGCCTGATTTCGCGGCTCAACGACAGCCTGGGCATGACCAGCATCATCGTCACCCACCACGTGCACGAAACCCTGCCGGTGGCCGACCGCGCGATCGTGATCGCCAACGGCCGCATCGTGTTCTCCGGCACGCCGGCGGAGCTGGAAGCGACCACCGATCCGCTGGTGCTGCAGTTCCTGCGCGGCGAACCGGATGGACCGATCCGTTTCGACAGCGCACCGCGCGCGGAGGCGGCGTGATGGAGCCGGGATTGGGGATTGGGGATTGGGGATTGGCCCGCGCAAAAGCACGCGAACCGGTGCGATCGCGCACTTTCACCAATCCCGAATCCCGAATCCCGAATCCCGCCGCCGGGGGCGGCCGCTGATGCCCTTCATCGCCGCCACCCGCTCGCTTGGCCGCGCCGGGCTGTTCTCGCTGTCGGTGCTGCGCGCGTCGAAGCCGACCGCCGACTTCTTCGCCGAGCTGATCCGCGAGATCTACAAGGTCGGCGCGCGCTCCCTGCCGATCATCGCGGTCGGCGGCGCCTTCGTCGGCCTGTCGGTGACCCTGCTGGGCTATCGCGCGCTGGAAACCTACGGCGCGTCCAACCAGATCAGCGCGCTGGTGGGACTGGGCCTGTACCGCGAACTGGCGCCGGTGCTGACCGCGCTGCTGTTCATCGGCCGCGCCGGCAGCTCGATCGCCGCCGAGCTCGGGCTGATGCGCGCCACCGACCAGATCACCGCGCTCGGATTGATGGCGATCGACCCGGTGGCCAAGGCCGTGGCGCCGCGCTTCTGGGCGGCGGTGCTGACCGTGCCGCTGCTGGTGGCGTTCTTCTGCAGCTTCGCGATCTCGGCCAGCTACTTCGAGGCGGTGCACGTGATCGGCATCGACGGCGGCACCTTCTGGCAGGTGATGAAGGACGCGGTCGATTTCGACAAGGATTTCGTGTTCGCCTTCGTCAAGGCGGCGGTGTTCGGCGGCACCTCGGCACTGGTGGCCTCCTACGTGGGCTATCACGCCGAGCCGACCATCGAAGGCACCTCGATCGCGACCACGCGCGCGGTGGTGAATGCCTCGCTGCTGGTGCTGATGTTCAACTTCGTGCTGTCGGCG
>CAMLNE010000308.1 GCA_946481265.1 uncultured Panacagrimonas sp.
AAACCGAGAAGGCTTTCGACCCCAAGAAGGTCTACGGCGACGCGCCGAACCCCACGATCCTCTAGCGGGGAAAGTCGGGAACAGCGAGGGTCGCCCCGGGCGCAGTCACGCAGGACCAAAGCCGGCCAACGTGGCTGGCGCCGCAGCGCAGGCGCAGCATCGGCCCGGACAATGCAGTCGATGCAGTCGATGCAGTCGATGCAGTCGATGCAGTCGATGCAGTCGATTCAGACGATTCACGTGCCCCGGCCCTACGGCGATCCACATGCCCCGGCCCTACGGCACCGGCGCGGCATTCCAGAAGTGGCGCGAACGCCGCCGCCAGGATTCGGTCCTGATCACGCCCAGCTCGTCGCGCCACACCCGTACCGCGCCCTCCACACCCGTGGTCAGCGGCCGGGCGCCGAGCGCCTCGTAGCGCGCCACCACCTCGGGCCGTGGATGACGGAAGTGGCTGCGCCAGCCTGCACCGAAGATCACCACGCGCGCTGCCACCGCGTCGACGAAGTCGGCGGTCGACGAGGTCTTGCTGCCGTGGTGCGGCGCCACCAGCACCTCGGCCTGCAACGCGCCGGGATGAGCCTGCAGCAGCCGCGCCTCGGCGGCGCGTTCGATGTCGCCGGCGAGCAGGGCACGAAAACCCGGGGCGGTCACGCGCAGCACGCAGGAACGGTTGTTGTCCGACCAGGCGTCGCCTTCGGGGTGCAGCAGGTCGAAGCGCACCCCGTCCCACTCCCAGCCCTGGCCGTCGCGACAGGGCCTGCCCTCCACGGTGCCCAGCTCGTCGCCGATCCGCAGCAGCCGGCGCACCGCCGGGACGCCGCCCGCGTGATCGCTGTCGCCGTGTGAGAGCAGCAGCCGGTCGACGCCGCGCCGGCCCAGGCCCAGCACGTAGGGCGCCACCACCGACTCGCCCGCATCGAAGCCGTCCGCGAACGCCGGCCCGGCGTCGTACAGCAGCGCATGGTTCGGCGTGCGCACGAGCACGGCCAGCCCCTGGCCGACGTCGAGCGCCGCCAGTTCGAACGGGCCGTGCAGCTCCGCCCGCGGCGGCAGCAGCAGTGGCGCGAAACAGGCCAGGCCCATCCAGCGCAGCGGCCAGCCGCGCGGCGCGAACAGCAGGATCGAGCCGAACAGCGCCAGCAGCAGCGCCGCGCTCGGCGGGCCGGCCGGGATCCACGCGGCCGGCGCATGCGCAGCCAGCCAGGCCAGGCCGTCCTGCAGCGCCACCAGCGCATCGGCCAGCGCCCGCAGGGCGGACAGGCCGGCGCCCGGCAGCAGCGCCGCGGCGACCGCGGCAGCCAGCACCAGGGGCGTCAGCAAGGCCATCACCGGCACCGCCAGCAGGTTGACCGGCGGCCCCAGCCATGCCGCGCCATGGAAGAAGTACAGGGTCAACGGCGCGAGCATGGCGCTGAGCATCAGCTGCAGCTTCACCGCGACCTGCGCGGCCGGCGGCTGTCGCAGGCGACCCGAGACGGCGTAGAAGATCGCCGCCACGGCGCCGAAGGACAGCCACAGGCCCGGGGCGAGCACGGCCGCCGGGTCGAACACCAGCATCAGGGCCAGGGCCCCGGCCAGCACGCGCAAGGCATCGGCACGCCGGTCCGGCAGGGTGGCGAACAACAGCAGCGCGAGCATCAGCGCCGCGCGCTGTGCCGGCGAGTCCCAGCCGGCGAGCAGGCCATAGCCCAGGCCGGCGATCGCCGCCGCGATCCGCGCCGCCTTCTGCGCCGGCAGCCGGCAGGCCAGGCGTCGTGACAGCGGCCAGCTCCAGCGCACGAGCAGGAAGGCGAGCCCGGCCAGGATCGCGATGTTGAAGCCGGAGATGGCGACCAGGTGACTGGTGCCGGTCTGGCGGAACACGTCCCAGTCGGCATCGTCGAATCCCGAATCCTCGCCGACCGTCAGGGCGGTGATGATCGCCCTGCCGCGATGGTCGCCGAGCCAGGCATCGAGGCGATCGACCACTGCCTGGCGCGCACGCAGCACGGGAAGGTGGCGCGGCGTGGCGCAGGGCTGCCCTTCGCGCACCGTAGCGACCGCGCCGATGCCCCGCCGATACAGCCAGCCCTCGTAGTCGAAGGCGCGCGGATTGGCCGAACCATGCGGCGTACGCATGCGCAGCCGCAGCTGCCAGCACTCGCCGCCGCGCAGCACGGTGTCGGTCCGATACCAGGACACGCGGATGCGGCGGGGCAGCGCGCGGTCCACCGGCGCGAACTCGAAGCGCAGGGTGCCGGTCGCGGACCCGCCCGAACGCTCGGGCAGGCTGAGCACGTGGCCGCGGATCTCGATCTGCTCGCCGTGCCGTGCGGCGGGCCAGCGCTGCTCGAGGTAGCGCTGGCCGTGCAGGCTGGCGACCAGCACACCGAGGATGGCCGCCGACCACAGCCGGCGGCCCGGCCACGGGCATAGCGCCGGCAGGCTCAGCAGTGCCAGGACGGAAAATGCGGGAAGCGTGGTCGCCGCGTGCGTCAGCAGCACGCCGGCGACCAGGGCAAGGCTCAGCCCGCGGAGGTCGGGCGCAGCCGCCCGGACTCGATCGTCCACGTGCGTTCCATGCGCGCGGCGAGGTTCAGGTCATGGGTGACGACGACCAGGCTGGTACCGAGCTCGCGATTGAGCTCCAGCATCAGGTCGAACACGCGGGCAGCGGTCTTCGCGTCCAGGTTGCCGGTGGGCTCGTCGGCCAGCACGCAGGCCGGACGCGTGACCAGGGCACGCGCCACCGCCGCGCGCTGGCGCTCGCCGCCCGACAGCTCGCCGGGCTTGTGCTGCAGGCGCTCGCCCAGTCCCACGCGCTCGAGCAGTTCGCGCGCCCGGGCAAACGCCACGGCGTCCTTCTCACGACGGATCAGCAGCGGAAGCGCCACGTTTTCGAGTGCTGTGAATTCGGGCAGAAGATGATGGAACTGGTAGACGAAGCCCAGTGCGCGATTGCGCAGGTCGCCGCGGGCGGCATCAGACAGCGCGGACATCTTTGCGCCCTGCACCCAGACCTCGCCCGCCGTCGGCGAGTCCAGCCCGCCGAGCAGGTGCAGCAGGGTGGACTTGCCCGAGCCCGAGGCGCCGACGATGGCCAGCCGCTCGCCCTTGCGCACCTCCAGGTCGATCCCCTCGAGCACGCTCAGGCGCAGGCGGCCATCGTCGAAGGTCTTGGACAGGCCGGCGCAGCGGAGCACCGCGTCCGGGCCCCCAGCGTTGGCGGCCACGGCACTCCCGGTGCCCTGGCCCGCGGCGATTCCCGATTCGTGACGCCCGGCTGCCGGATTCACCGTCTCATTCATAGCGCAGCGCCTCCGCCGGCTGCACGCGCGAGGCGCGCCAGGCGGGGTAGAGCGTGGACAACAGGCCCAGCGCGAGCGAAAGCGCGGCGATGCGCAGGACATCGGAGGACTTGAGTTCCGAGGGCAGGTCGCTGATGTAGTAGACGTCGGGCGACAGGAACTGCTGGCCGGTCGCGGCTTCCAGCAGCGGCACCAGCGACTCGACATTCAGCGCCAGCGTGATGCCGCCGATCACGCCGAGCAGGGTGCCGATCACGCCGATGATCGAGCCCTGCACCATGAAGATGGCCATGATTGCGCGCGGCCGCGCGCCGAGCGTGCGCAGGATCGCGATGTCGGCCTGCTTGTCCTGCACCACCATCACCAGCGTCGACACGATATTGAACGCGGCCACGCCGACGATCAGCGACAGGATGATGAACATCACGATCTTCTCGGTGGCCACCGCGCGGAAGAAGTTGGCGTGGCTACGGGTCCAGTCATTGACGTAGTAGGTGCCGTCCAGCGTGGCCGCCAGCTGGCGCGCCACCGCCGGTGCACGGAACATGTCGTGCAGCTTCAGGCGCACGCCGGTGACACCCTGGTCCATGCGGTACAGCGCCTGCGCGTCGGCCAGGTGGATCAGCACCAGGCCGCGGTCGAACTCGTACATGCCCACGCGGAACACGCCGGAGACCGTGAACCGGCGGAAACGCGGCAGTACGCCGGCCGGCGTGACGCTGGCCGTGGGGATCATCAGGTCGATCTTGGAGCCGGGTTCCACACCCAGCATCTGCGCCAGCTCCCAGCCGATCACGATGTTGTATTCGCCGGCCACCAGCGACTCGAGCGTGCCGGCCTTCATGTGCTGGCCGATGTCCGAAACGGTCGTCTCCTGCTCCGGCAGGATGCCGCGCAGCAGCGTGCCGGACAGGTCCTGCCCGACCCGCAGCATGCCCTCGCCCTCGATGTAGGGCGCGACCGCCTCGATCTCCGGGTTTTCCCGCGCCGACCTGGCCACGTCCGCCCAGCCCTCGAGCTGGCCGCGATAGGCCGAGATCGTGGCGTGGCTCGCCATGCCCAGGATGCGCGTGCGCAATTCGCGTTCGAATCCGTTCATCACCGACAGCACCGTGATCAGCGCGGTCACGCCGATCGCGATCCCGACCATCGAGGCGCCGGAAATGAAGGAGATGAAGTGATTGCGACGCTTGGCCCGGGTGTAGCGCAGGCCGGTGAACAACTCGTAGGGATTCCGCATCCGCGCATTCTAGGGGGCGGAGCATCCACTCCCTAAATCACGCAGGAGCCCTGGGCCTTCGTCGCCGCGTACCGGAGCCGAGCTTGCAGCCAGGCGCCCTGTCCCCCTGGACCCAGCCCCGGACGCCTGCGGCGCGCATGCGACTAGCGCGCATTTCTCACAGGGGGATCGAGCGATGGCCGTGTGTCGAGGACGTGCAGCGCGCCGGGACG
>CAMLNE010000309.1 GCA_946481265.1 uncultured Panacagrimonas sp.
AGCAACTGCGAGCCTTCGCGCTTGAGTGACACGTGCACCGTGCCTTCCGGCGGCTTGCCGGCGGCGCTGCGCGTCTCGGCGTCCTCGATGCCATGCACCACCGAGTTGCGCAGCAGATGCTCCAGCGGCGCGGTCATGCGCTCGAGCACGTTGCGGTCGAGCTCGCTCTCGGCACCGCTGAACTCGGCCAGCGCGCGCTTGCCGTTCTGCTCGGCGGTCTGGCGCACCACGCGCGACAGGCGCTGGACCTGGCGCGAGAACGGCACCATCAGCGTCCCCATCAGGCCCTGCTGCACCTCGGTATTGATGCGGCCCTGCTGCTGGAGCAGGCCCTCGGCCTCGCTGCTGGCGGTGTCCAGCGAGGCGTGCAGCGAACTCAGGTCCGACACCGATTCGGCCAGCGCGCGCGACAGCTCCTGCATGCGCGAGTAGCGGTCCATTTCCAGCGCGTCGAACTGCGATTCGTAGCGATGCTCGTCGTCGCCGCGCGAGAACCCGCGCGCCGCGATCTGCGCCTCGGTCTCCACTTCCATCAGGCGCAGCTGCTCGCGCACGCGGGTGATGGTCTGCGCCATCTCCCCCAGCGAGGTCTCCAGCGTGGAGTGGTTCTCCTCCAGGCGCGAGCGGTAGATCGAGATCTCGCCGGCCTGGTTGAGCATCGCATCCAGGCGCTCGACCGGCACGCGCACCGCCTCGCGGCGCGCCTCGGACGCGGCGGCCGCCTCGCCCGGCTTCCAGAACAGTTCGGGATTCCAGGCGACCGGCTCCTCGACGGGCGGCGGCGGGCTGGGTGCTTCGAGGTGCGGCTGCACAGCGGGCGGCGCATTCGCATCGATCGGCGCCCGCTCCGGCCGCGTGTCCGGCCGCGTTTCCGGCACCGGTGCGAGCACCGGTTCGAGCACCGTTTCCGGCAGCGTTTCCGGCTCGGCGGTCGGAGCCGGCTGCGTCGGCTCCGCCGGCGGCTGCACCCCTTCCACGACGACAGACGGCGGCTCCAGCGGCGGGGACGGTGCGGCCGGCGCCGCCGCGTCGCCCATCGTGTAGGTCTCGTACCAGCGCTGCAGCGCGTCGAGCTCGGCGGCGATGCGCTGCAAGGCGGCCGGATCGGCCTGCAGGCCCTCGCGTTCATGCTGGACCAGCGTGGTTTCCAGCGCGTGCGCGGCGTGGCCCAGGGCGTTGAGCCCGCACATGCGCGCGCCGCCCTTGAACGTATGCAGGTCACGCTGCATCTCGCGCGAGTGGTTCGGGTTGCCCGGGTTCTCGCGCCACTCGTGCATCGAGTTCCCGAGCGATTCGAGCAGCTCGGTGGCCTCGGGCTCGAAGATGGAAAGCAGCTCCGGATCCGGTGCGTCGACGATCGCCGGCGCGGCCGGCGCCTCGGCCTCGGCTGCCGGCGAGTCGAGCGAGGCCAGCAGCGCGAGCCACTCCGCGCCATCGCCCTCCAGCCGGCCATCACGGTACTGGTCGAGCTGCGTGTACAGGCCCTCGACCACCTGCAGCATCACCTCGAAGAACTGCGGCGCCGGCGGCCTGTCGCCCACGGCGCCCAGGCATTGCTGCATGCCTTGCGCCACGCCGGCCAGCGGCGCGCAGTGCGCGGCGCTGGCGGCGGCCACGAGCGCGCCGAGGATCGCCCCGAGTGACTGCGCATGACCGGTGGTGGCCGGCGCCTTCGACCAGGACAGCAGCTCGGCCTCGAATTTCTGCACCAGGTCGAGCGCCTCGAAGGCGAAGGCCTCGGCACGCTGGCGATCCTCCTCGGTGCGTCCCGCCGCGGCGCCCACGCCGGCGCGGATCGCCTCGACGCGGTCGAGCCAGGGATGCGCATCGATCGGCTCCGCGCCGGGCTCGTCCAGGCGCGCGATCCACTGGCCAAGCGCCTGGCAGCATTCGTCGATCAAGATACGGCCGGCATCCGGCAGCAGCAGCTGCGAGTGCTGCAGCGTCTCCAGGTAGCGTTCCAGCGCGCCGGCGAGCTCGCCCACCGCGCGCGCGCCGATCGCCAGCGCCGCGCCGCGCAGGGTGTGGAAGGCGCGCACCACCGGCTCGGGAACGACGTACTCGCCGACCGCGGGATCCAGCTCCTGCAGCCAGCGCGTGATCATCTGCAGGCGCGCGTTGGCGTCGGCGCTGAACACCGCCACCACGTCCGTCTCGTCGGCTTCCGGCTCGCCGGCGGCGAGCCGGCGTGCCGCCTCGGCCAGACGCGGCCATGACGCCGGCGGCGCGAGCCCGTCGCGGAATGCGCCGATCAGTTCCGACACCAGGCCCAGCGCATCGCGCACCGTGTTGAGCACCGCCTGCGACTGCTCGATGGTGCGGTCCAGGCAGCGGTTGAGCATGTTCTCGATGGCCCACGAGAACTCGCCGATGTCCTGCGCCCCGACCATGCGGCCGCTGCCCTTGAGGGTGTGGAAGGCGCGCCGGATCGTGGCCAGGACATCGCGCTCCTGCGGCTGCCGCAGCCAGCGCGGGATGGCTCGCTGCAGCGTCTCCAGCACTTCCTGCGCTTCGTCGATGAAGACCTGCCGGATCTCCGGATCGACGTCCGCAGGCTCGACCGCGGTGGGCGCGGACGGCGCCGCGGCGCGCGCCTGTGCATCGGCCGTCGCCGGCCCTGGGAGGGACGCGGACTCCGCCGGCGGCGCCCCGACCGCAGGGACTCCGGCCCGGGGAACCGCTGCCGGCGGCTGGGCCGTCCCGAGGTCGCGGCGGGGCGGCACGTAGTCGACCAGCGCCAGCTCGAACGGCAGGTCGACTGCGGCCGGTACCGTCACGGCTTCCGGCGTCGGCACCGGGGTCACCGGCGCATGCAGGCGCGTGACCATCGCGGCGAGCGTATCGAGCGCCAGTTCCGAGGCCGGCGAGGCGTCGCGGCGCATCTCGACGTAGTACTCGATGGCCGCAATGGTGTCGGCGAACCGGCCGGCCGCGGTGTTGCTCTCGCGGACCACCGGGAAATCGGCGGACTGCAGGAAGCGCTGGACCGCCAGGGTGAGCTCCTCGGCGCGATCCAGCGAGAGCATGCGGAAACCCGCCGCGATCTCGTCGAGCAGTCGCGCGGCCTCGGGCAGACCGAACACGTCCTCGGTCTTGATGTAGGCCTCGACATAGCTCTTGACGCGCGCCAGGTTGACCAGCGATTCGCGCAGCAGCGCCGATGTGCCCTCCCGCAGGTCGGCGATGACCGGCTTTTCGGCCACGGTGCCCACCGGCAGCGGCGCAGCCTGCAGCTGCCGGTACAGCGCGGCATCCAGCGACAGCTCGACCTGCAGCACGGCGGTTGCGAATTCCATCCAGGCCGCCGGATCCGATGCGCCCGCCTCGCGCAGCGTCTCCACCGGCTGCGCCAGCGCCTGGCTCTCGGCCGACAGGCCCAGCACCAGCAGGGTGTCGGCGACGCGCTTGAGCCGCTGCGCGGTCGCCTCGAACTCCTGCGCCGATGCGCCCGCGCGCAGCGCCACGTCGATGCTGTCCTTGACCTCGACCAGGTCGGCGCGCAGTTCCTCGGCCACGCGCACGAGCAGGCCGGTGTTGGCGCCGCGCAGGCGCGCACGGCAGTTCTGCACGACGTCGACCGCCGGCAGCCAGGTGTCCAGCTGCAGGCCGCGGCGCAGCGCCACCACGCGCGCGCCAGCGCCACCCGAGCGGCCGGCGTAGAACAGCAGGCGCAGCGAGACGTCGCTCATCTGCCTGATCGCGCCCGCTTCGCCACGCTCGGCGAGAATCTTCATCAACTGACCGGCGCGGCCGAACTGGCGCTTGAGCTCCAGCGAATCGTCCAGCGCGCGTGACAGCAGCGCCTCGACGCAGGCCGCGGCGGTGCGCCACAGCTGGTGCAGCGCGCGTTCATGCGAGACCTCCGCGAGGATCTCGGTGATGCGGCCGATGCGGGAGAGCGCCTGCGCGCTGTCCTGATCCTTGAACCAGGCCAGCAGCGAGCTGGCGAACACCGGGTGCAGGCGCGCGGCCTCTGCCTGCGCGTCGGCATCCGCGGGCACGTCGGTGCTGCGATCCAGCTGCAGTCCGAGCACGCGGAACTGCGCCACGAACAGGTCGTCCTCGGTGAGCAGGCTCTTGCCGCGCGCCAGGCGCAGCTCGTTGACGATCGGCTGCAGCACCAGGGCGCTGTCGTTCTGCCCGTTCTGCAGCAGGTCGATGTAGTCCATCGCCTGCATGCTCGCGCCGACGATGGCCGAGTAGGCGGGATCGGCATCCGCGATCACGCCGGCGGCCAGATCCTGCACGGTCTGCTTGATCTCCTCGGCCAGCAGCGCCAGTCCGTAGGCCTGGATCAGCACCGCCGCGCCGCGCACCTCGTGCAGGTGGGTCAGCGCCTTGTCCAGCGCGTCCGCATCCTGCGGGTGCTCGGCGTGCCCCTCGACGAGCTGGCCGGCCAGCTTGAGGTTCTCGTTGAGTTCCCCGCGCACCCAGTGCAGGCCGGAAGCGACACCCGACGACTGGGTCATGCCGTGGGTTTCGGATGGTGTGGCGGAGAGATTCATCGCAGTCTCACCAGCCGGCGCGCCGCAGCGTTTCGGACTGGGCGAGCCGGTGCAGGCTCAGCACCTGCCAGGCGCGGCCCTCGCGCATGAAGCCACCGAGCACGAAGGGCGCCAGCAGATCGTCCGGCGCCGGCGGCGCGGACGCCTGCTCGGCCGCCGTGAACTGGCGGTAGCCGGCAACCTCGTCGACCAGGAACCCGGTCTGCATCTGGTCGGAGTTGAGCACCAGTGCG
>CAMLNE010000310.1 GCA_946481265.1 uncultured Panacagrimonas sp.
TGTGGACCTGGCCGAACGCACGCATCTCCGTGATGGGCGGCGAACAGGCGGCCAGCGTGCTGGCCACGGTCAAGCGCGACGGCATCGAGGGCGCGGGCAAGCACTGGAGCCCCGAAGAGGAGGCCGCGTTCAAGGCGCCCACGCTCAGGCAGTTCGAGCACCAGTCGAGTCCGTACTACGCGACGGCGCGCCTCTGGGACGACGGCGTCATCGATCCGGTGCAGGCGCGCCGCACGCTGGCGCTGGCGCTGTCGGCGGCACTCAATGCTCCGGTTCGCGAGACGCGATTCGGCGTGTTCCGCATGTAGGTGCACAAGGCCGGTCGATGAACCCGTTGCCTGGCAACCGGATCGACCACAGGGCGCGATGCGCTGTACCGGGCGCGCAAGCGCCATCATCAGAATGCTGAACCAAGGACGTGCCATGTTCACGAAAATCCTGATCGCAAACCGCGGCGAGATCGCCTGCCGCGTCATCACGACCTGCCGCAGGCTCGGCATCCGCACGGTGGCGGTGTATTCGCAGGCCGATGCCGGCGCGCGCCATGTGCGCATGGCCGACGAGGCCTGGTGCGTGGGGCCCGCGGCGTCGCGCGAAAGCTACCTGCGCGCCGACAAGATCCTGGAGGTCGCCAGGGCCAGCGGCGCGCAGGCCGTGCACCCGGGATACGGTTTCCTGTCCGAGAACGAGGGCTTCGCCAGGGCCTGCGCCGAGGCCGGGATCGTCTTCATCGGTCCGCCGGTCGACGCGATCCGCGCGATGGGTTCGAAGTCGGCGGCCAAGGCGCTGATGGAGAAGGCGGGCGTTCCGCTGGTGCCGGGCTACCACGGCGACAACCAGGATCCGGCCTTTCTGCAGCAGCAGGCCGACCGCATCGGCTATCCGGTGCTGATCAAGGCCTCGGCGGGTGGCGGCGGCAAGGGCATGCGCGTGGTCGAGAAGGCGGCCGACTTCGCCGCGAACCTGGCCTCGTGCCAGCGCGAGGCGCGCTCGAGCTTCGGTGACGAGAAGGTGCTCGTCGAAAAGTACCTGCAGCGGCCGCGCCACATCGAGATCCAGGTCTTCGGCGACCGCCACGGCCAGGTGATCAACCTGCACGAGCGCGACTGCTCCGCGCAGCGCCGTCACCAGAAGGTCGTCGAGGAGGCGCCGGCGCCCGGCATGACACCCGAGCGTCGCGCCGCGATGGGCAAGGCCGCCTGCGATGCGGCGCGCGCGGTGGGCTATGTCGGCGCGGGCACGGTGGAGTTCATCGCCGAGCAGGACGGCACCGGCAGTGGCGATTTCTTCTTCATGGAGATGAACACCCGCCTGCAGGTCGAGCACCCGGTCACCGAGATGATCACGGGCCTCGACCTGGTCGAGTGGCAGCTGCGTGTGGCGGCGGGCGCGCCGCTGCCGCTGGCGCAGGACCAGGTGCCGCTGCGTGGCCACTCGATCGAGGTGCGTATCTATGCGGAGGAGCCGGAGAAGGGCTTCCTGCCCTCGATCGGCACCTTGAGGCACTTTGCGCCGCCGCCGGTCTCGGCGCACGTGCGCGTGGACACGGGGGTGGAGCAGGGCGACGCGGTCAGCCCGCACTACGATCCGATGCTGGCCAAGCTGATCGTCTGGGACGAGAACCGCGAGCGCGCCTGCGAGCGCATGCTGGAGGCGCTCGCGGCATTCCGCGTGGTCGGGGTGGGCAACAACATCGAGTTTCTCGGCCGCCTGGTCGGATGTCCGCCGTTCCGGAACGGCGAGGTGGACACCGGCCTGATCGAACGCGAGCGGGCCGTGCTGTTTCCCGAGCCGGCCCCGGTTGCGCAGGAAGTCTTTGCGCTGGCGGCGTTCGCCTGCGTGCAGGCGGAACGCGCGGCGCGCTCGCCGTTCACCGCCGAGGCGCATTCGCCCTGGTCGGTGGCCGACGGCTGGCGGCTCAACGGCGTGCTGGCCCGCAGGCTTGCGTTCCGCAGCGGCGAGCAGGAAGTCGAGGTCCGCGTCGAACATGCATCGCGCGATGCCTTGCGCATCGACTCGCAGGTGGCGCGTGGTCAGGTCGGCGCCGACGGCGCGCTACGGCTGACCTGGGGCGATGCGAGGTTGCAGGCGCAGGTCGTGGCGCAGGGCGAGACCCTGCACGTCTTCTTCGGCGGCCGTCGCCATGCGGTGCACCGGCTCGACCCGCTGCTGCACGCCGGGGAGGATCAAGACGAGGCAGGCGGACTGGTCGCGCCGATGTCGGGTCGGATCATCGCCTTGATCGCCGAGGCCGGCGCAGAGCTTGAGAAAGGTGCGGCGCTACTGGTGATGGAGGCGATGAAGATGGAGCACACCATCGTGGCGCCGGCCAAGGGCAGGCTCAAGGCGTTTCGCTTCGCGCTCGGCGACCAGGTGCCCGAGGGCGCCGAACTGGTGGACTTCGAGAAGTCCGCCGCGACCTGAGACCACGCCGGCAGCCCGCAAGCGGCGGCCCGGCCCGGGCCGCCGCCTTCGCCGGGATCAGAGGGCGACGCTGAACTCGGCCTCGGTCTTCGACCGGATCTCGTCGAGCGTCACGCCGTCGGCGAGTTCGATCAGCTTGGCGCCGGACCCCTTGCGGTCGATCTCGAACACGCCGAGCTCGGTGATGAGCAGGTCGACCACGCCCTTGCCGGTGAGCGGCAGCGCGCAGGCCTTCTTGAACTTCGGATCACCGCCCTTCTCGCAGTGGTCCATGACCACCACCACGCGCGGCACGCCCGCGACCAGGTCCATCGCGCCGCCCATGCCCTTGATCATCTTGCCGGGCACCATCCAGTTGGCGAGGTCGCCGGTCTGGGAGACCTGCATGCCGCCGAGGATGGAGAGGTTGATGTGCCCGCCGCGGATCATCGCGAAGGAGTCCGCGCTGGAGAAGTAGCTGGTCTTGGGCAGGTCGGTGATGGTCTGCTTGCCGGCATTGATCAGGTCGGCGTCCTCCTCGCCCTCGTAGGGAAAGGGACCCATGCCGAGCATGCCGTTCTCCGACTGCAGCGTGACCTCCATGCCCTGCGGGATCATGTTCGCCACCATCGTCGGGATGCCGATGCCGAGGTTCACGTAGAAGCCGTCGCGCAGCTCCTTGGCCGCACGGGCCGCCATCTGCTCACGGGTCCAGGCCATTACTTGCTCCCCCGGGGACGCGTGGTCCGCCGTTCGATGTGCTTGACGTAGTTGGTGCCCTTGACGATGCGGTCGACAAAGATGCCGGGCGTGTGGATGTGGTCGGGATCGAAGGTTCCCACCGGCACGATCTCCTCGACCTCGACGACGGTGACCTTGCCGGCCGTGGCGATCATCGGGTTGAAGTTGCGGGCGGTCTTGCGATAGATCAGGTTACCCTCGGTGTCGGCCTTCCAGGCCTTGACCAGCGACAGGTCCGCGGTCAGGCCGGTCTCCATGACGTACCACTCGCCGTTGAACTGGCGCGTCTCCTTGCCCTCGGCGACCTTGGTGCCGTAGCCGGTGCGCGTGTAGAAGGCCGGGATGCCGGCGCCACCGGCGCGGATGCGCTCGGCCAGGGTGCCCTGCGGGTTGAACTCGACCTCGATCTCGCCCTTCATGTAGCGCGATTCGAGGATCTTGTTCTCGCCGACATAGGAGGCGAGCACCTTCTTGATCTGGTTGTTCGCCAGGACCAGCCACATGCCGTGCTCGTCGCAGCCGACGTTGTTGCCGATGATCGTGAGGTCCTTGGCGCCCGAGTCGCGCAGGGCGACGATCAGGTGCTCGGGAATGCCGCACAGGCCGAACCCGCCCGCCATCACTGCCATGCCGTCGCGGGTCAGGCCCTTGAGCGCGCTTTGCGCGTCGGGATAGATCTTGGATGTCACGGAGCCTCCAGGGCCAAGCGAAACCGGATTCGACCGCCATTGACCCCAGCGGGCCGGGTCGAGGAATTAGTATGGTACACAACCAATGTGGTCTGCTGCCGCCGCGACGCCGGGTTCGGGACTGTGACGCCCTTGGCCATGCGAAAGACGGGGCAACGGCACGAATGCTCGCCCGCCATGGCGCGCAGTTCAATCGGTGAGCGCCCGGGGTACGGGATGACGCCGTTCGCGGCGGCACCGCGCCGTGCATGCCGGCGGCCGACGCATCGGTTTGCAGCCCCTGGATACCGCAAGCGACAATCGTTCCGACCTTGAGCAGGACCGGCGCGGACGCTTCCGCGCATCTTTCCCTTTCGCATGGACTTCACCGCGCACGGCCGCGCAGAAAACAAGAACCGGCTGATCGGCATCGGCTTTGTCGTGGTCCTTCACGTCCTGCTGGTGTGGGGACTGCTGAACGGCATGGCGCGAAAGGCGGTGGAGCTGCTTCCCGAGCCGATCGAGACGCGGATCATCGAGGAAGTGCGACCGGCGATCGAGGAGCCGCCACCGCCGGTGCCCGAGTTCAAGCCGCCCCCGCCGCCCTACATCCCGCCGCCGGATATCGTCATCGCGCCGCCGCCCGAGCCGCCGCGCACGATCACGCAGATCACCGAGGTCGAGCCGCCTGCGCCGCCTCCACCGCCGGCACCGCCGGCGCCCCCCCGCGAAGTGGTGCGCGTGCCGCCGAAGATCGACTTCAAGGGCAGCCCGCGAGGTTGCCGCCAGCCGGAATACCCGTCGGCGTCGGAGCGCCTGGGTGAGCAGGGTCTGAGCGCGATCAGCCTGCTGATCGACGTCGACGCCAAGGTCATCCAGACGCGGGTCGACACCTCCAGTGGCTACCGGCGGCT
>CAMLNE010000311.1 GCA_946481265.1 uncultured Panacagrimonas sp.
GCTGCGCCAAAGCGACCTCCGCCGCAGCGACCGAAATAGTGTTAACAGGCCCTAGCGGACGCGGATTTCATCCCGGTGACCTCAGGCGGGCGGCACCAGGTCCTTGACGGCGACGGTCTCGTCGGCGAGCCGGGTCGGGTCGACCTTGGCCTTCATCGCCACCATCTTCTTGGCCAGCATGAATTCCTGCGGGCGGCTGACGGTGTCCGCCGCAATCAGGATGCCGTCCTTGAGATAGAACGCGCCGAAGCTGCGCTTGGCGGGATCGCCGCGCAGCACGAACTGGTCGAAGCCGGTGGACATGCCGACCATCTGCAGCTTGAGGTCGTACTGATCCGACCAGAACCAGGGAACATTGGCGTAGCGGGTCGACTTGCCGAGGATGTTGGCGGCGCCGGCGCGGCCCTGCTCCATCGCGTTCTGCACCGATTCGAGACGCACGCGACGGCCGAGAAACTCGCTGGGATGGTTCGTGCAGTCGCCGGCCGAATGGATGTCCGGATCGGAGGTGCGGGTGAACTCGTCGACCACGATGCCGTTGTCCACCGCCAGGCCCGCCGCGGCAGCCAGCTCGGTGTTCGCGATCAGGCCGATGCCGACGATCACCAGGTCGCCTTCGACATCGCCACCGACCAGCTTCACGTGGATCGCCTCGCCCTGCTGCTCGAAGCCCGAGATCTGCACGCCGGTGCGCACGTCCACGCCGGCCTCGCGGTGCACCCGCTCGTAGAACGCGGACATCTCCGGTGCAGTCACGCGCTGCAGGACGCGCGGCGCGCTTTCCAGCACGGTGACCGCCAGGCCGGCCTTGCGCGCCACCGCCGCGACTTCCAGCCCGATGTAACCGCCACCGACGATGACCAGCCGCTTGCCCTCGGTGAAGTTCGCGCGGATGGCATCGACGTCGGCGATGCTGCGCACCACGTGGATTCCCGGCAGGTCGGCGCCCGGGACGTCCAGCAGGCGCGGCCGGCCGCCGGTGGCCAGCATCAGCTTGCCGTAGGGCAGCCGGCGACCGTCGGACAACACCAGGGTCTTGTTCGCACGGTCGATGGAGGCGGCGCGCACGCCGCCGATGAATTGGATGTTCGCCTTCTCCATGGCCGCTGCCGACAGCACGTACAGCGACTCCTGCGTGGCCGTTCCGGCCAGGTAGGTCTTCGAGAGCGGTGGGCGCTTGTACGGCACGTGGGGTTCTTCACCCACCAGGGTGATGCGGCCGGCATAGCCCTGGCGGCGCAACTCCGCGGCGGTCTCGCCGCCGGCCTGGCCGGCTCCAACGATGACGACGCTCTCGGGATGGGCGGATTCGGTCATGGAGTGGCCGCCTCCGAGCGGCATGAAGAGCGGATGTGTAGCGCATTCTAGCGGCCCACTCCCCGGCCCGAAGAAGGGTCGGCTCGCGGTTCCGGACGCTGCGCGATGCGCCGATGCGATCCGCTCCTGCCTCGCGGGTCGCGGACCGATGCGTTCCTGCGGCAGGATGCTCGTCATGCCCTCCGCCGCGCCCCGCGTCCTGTCGGTCATCGCACCGATGACGCAGCTCAACACGCCCTACCCCTCGACCGCCTATCTGACCGGGTTCCTGCGCTCGCGCGGCGTGGACGCGCAGCAGGTGGATCTCGCGCTGGCGCTGGTGCTGGCCCTGTTCGCGCCCGAAGGCCTGCAGCGCCTGCACGATGCCGCGCGCGCCATGGGCCAGACCCGGCGCACGCCATCGGTCCAGCATTTCCTCGACGCCTTCGAGCGCTACCGCTCGACCCTGCCGGCCACGCTGGGTTTCCTGCAGAACCGCGATCCGACCCTGGCCCACCGCATCTGCACCCGCTCATTCCTGCCCGAGGGTCCGCGCTTCGCATCCCTCGACGTGTACGTCGATGAGGACGGCGGCGATCCGCTGGCCTGGGCTTTCGGCGCGCTTGGCGCGCAGGACCGGGCCCGCCACCTGGCCACGCTGTACCTGAACGATCTGGCCGATGTGCTGCGCGATACGGCGGACCCGCGCTTCGAGTTCGTGCGCTACGCCGAATCGCTCGCGCAGAGTCAGCCGCATTTCGATCCACTGGCGCAGGCCCTGGCCGCGCCGCGCACCCTGGTGGACCAGACCCTGCACGAGCTGACGCTCGAGGCAGCGGCACGCCACGCGCCACGGCTGGTGCTGATCTCGGTCCCCTTCCCGGGCGCGGTCTACGCGGCCTTTCGCATCGCGCAGAGCCTGAAGGCAGAGGACCCGCACATCGTCACCGTGCTGGGCGGCGGCTATGTCAACACCGAGCTGCGCGAGCTGTCCGATCCGCGCGTGTTCGATTTCTTCGATTACCTGACCCTGGATGCCGGCGAGCGGCCGGTGCTGGCGCTGATCGAGCACCTGCGCGGATTGCGACCGCGCGACCGGCTGGTGCGTACGCTGCTGCGCGACGAGGCCGGGCGCGTGGTGCGGATCGACTGTGGCGAGGCGGACGTGCCCTTCGGCGAGGTCGGCACCCCGACCTGGGACGGGCTGCCGCTGGATCGCTATCTGTCCTTGCTGGACATGCTCAACCCCATGCACCGGCTGTGGTCCGATGGCCGCTGGAACAAGCTCACCGTCGCGCACGGCTGCTACTGGAAGAAGTGCAGCTTCTGCGACGTGAGCCTGGACTACATCTCGCGCTACGACCTGGCGAGCGCGACGACGCTGGTGGACCGCATCGAAGCGGTCGTCGCCGAAACCGGCCAG
Source organism: uncultured Panacagrimonas sp. (assembly GCA_946481265.1). The sequence goes on from CAMLNE010000311.1 coordinate 2,720, forward strand.
ACCGGCTTCCACTTCGTGGACGAGGCCGCACCGCCCAAGGGGCTGAAGGCCCTGGCGGCGGAGCTGATTCGCCGTGAAGTCTCGATCTCCTGGTGGGGCAACATCCGCTTCGAGAAATCCTTCTCGCCCGCGCTATGCCGGCAGCTTGCCGACAGTGGCTGCATCGCGATCTCCGGCGGGCTGGAGGTTGCCTCCGACCGCCTGCTCAAGCTGATGAAGAAGGGTGTGTCGGTGGAACAGGTTGCCCGCGTCACGCGCGCCTTCAGCGACGCCGGCATCCTGGTGCATGCCTACCTGATGTACGGCTTCCCGACGCAGACGCTGCAGGACACGGTCGACGCGCTCGAATACGTGCGCCAGCTGTTCGAGGCCGGCTGCATCCAGTCGGGCTACTTCCACCGGTTCTCGTGCACCGTGCACTCGCCGGTGGGGCTCGACCCGGCCGCCTACGGCATCACGCTGGTTCCCGCCGAGTCCGGCCGCTTCGCGAAGAACGACGTTGCCTTCATCGATCCGACCGGGGTCGACCACGATGCGCTGGGCGGAGCGCTCAACAAGGCGCTGTACAACTACATGCACGGCATCGCGCTGGACCAGGACGTGCGCGCCTGGTTCGACACGCCGGTTCCGCGGCCCTGCGTGCCGCGCCGCTTCATCGAGCGGGCGCTTGCTCGCGCCTGCGAAACCGCATGATCGAGAACGCGGCCTGCGTCGACAGCTCGTCGGCGCGGGCCTCCAGCGCGGCGCGCTTCTCCGGCCGCGCCTTGAAGGCATAAGGCGTCATCTCCAGCAGCAGGCCGAGGTCGCGCTGCGTCAGCACCAGCGGACAGCACAGCGTGTGCTGTTCGACCAGCTCGAAATCCGCCTCGAATCCGGCCCGGAATTTCTCCGGCTCATGCGGCTGCACCGTGTCGAACAACTGCGCGCGCACCGCATGCAGGTGCCCCGCAGCAGGGGTGACCAGCACGACGCTGCCGCCCGGCTGCAGGACGCGCGACATCTCGCCTTCGTGCAGCGGCGTGAACAGGCTGCAGACCAGATCGACCGAGGCGGTGGCGATGGGCAGGCGCGCTCCGCTGCCGACGATCCAGGTCGGCGCCGGGAATCGCTTCGCGGCGAGCCGGATGGCCGGCTTGGCGATGTCCAGGCCGATGGCCTGCTCGACCTGCGTCGCCAGCGCGCCGGTGTAGTAGCCCTCCCCGCAGCCGATGTCGAGCAGCGTGTGGGCGTGCAGGGGCGCCACGCATGCGACCAGCGCCTCGCGCAGGGGCTGGTAATGGCCGGCGTCGAGGAAGGCGCGGCGTGACGCGAGCGACACGGGCCGATCCCCGGGTTCGCGGCTGTGCTTGTATTGGACCGGCAGCAGATTCACGTAGCCCTCGCGGGCGACATCGAAACTGTGGCCCTGCGTACAGCGCCAGGTCTGCGGACCGCGGTCGAAGGTGCCCGCACACAACGGGCAGATCAGCACGGCCGTCATCGCGGACGCATCGGCAGCGCATGCACCCCGCCTGCGCATTTGCCCGCGACGCCACGGATGCGAACGGACCGCGGCGCAGAGGAAAAGAACGGGGCGTGCAGAAACCGGGACGGATGCACGCGCCTCCAGCGGCTCGGGGCGCCATCATCCGATTCCCCTTTCGTCCCTTGCTCGATGTTCATCCCTTGTCGTCGCGATTCGGGTCCGGGCTCCATTGCGTTCGCTTTTCTCCCTCGACGACACCGGCCTTTCCGGTCCGTGATCTTGCGACCAACGCCGCAGCACCGTCTTCCCCACCTACCGGCGAAGAGCCATAAAAAGGGCCGCCCCTTGCGGGGCGGCCCTGAAGCGCTGCAGGGGTGGATCGAAAAGCTAGATCGAGCCGCCCAGCGCCACGCAAACGCTCTTGGTCTCGAGGTAGTTCTTCAGCACCTCGTGGCCCATCTCGCGACCCCAGCCGGACTGCTTGTAGCCACCGAACGGCATGCTCGCGTCGAAGATGTTGTAGCAGTTCACCC
>CAMLNE010000312.1 GCA_946481265.1 uncultured Panacagrimonas sp.
GCGGGTGTCGCGGATGCGCTGCACGTTGACGATGGTCGTGCGATGGATGCGTACGAACTCTGTCGGGTCGAGCTTCTGCTCGAGACCATGCATCGTCTGTCGCAGCAGAAAGCGCTCACTGCCGACGTGGAGGCGCACGTAGTTGCCGGAAGATTCGAACCAGTCGATCTGCTCGACCGGGACGAGCCGCACGCGTCCCTTGGACTTCACCGCCACGTGCTGCATGAAGGTAGTCCGCTGTTGCACGCGCTCGAGAAAGGCGGTCAGTGATGGATTCGATCTTGCCGCGACCAGTTCCCGCACGCGCGTCAGTGCCAGCCGCAGCGACTCCCGTTCGACCGGCTTGAGGAGGTACTGCACGGCCGCCGCGCGAAACGCACGTAGATTTTTGCAGGCTGTGCAAAGCGCGAAATCGCCGCACCCGATCGCGCTTGCAGGGGGTATTTGCCCTCTCAGAGGCGCGAGGCGAAATCGCTAGACTGGGTCGTCCCGCCGACGGAGCCGCGCGATGCCCGACCGATCCGAACCGACGCCATCCCTGGTCAAGACCGGAGTACCGGCACTCGATGACGTGCTCGGCGGTGGCTTCACGCCGTATCGCCTGTACCTGATCGAAGGCGCCCCCGGATCGGGCAAGACCACCCTGGCACTGCAGTTCCTGAGGGAGGGCGTGCGCCTGGGCGAGTCGGTCCTGTATGTCACGCTGTCCGAGACCGAGGCGGAGCTGCGCGGCGTGGCCGCATCGCACGGCTGGTCGCTCGACGGCATCACGATCCGCGAGCTGACGCCGTCCGAGGGCGCACTCACGCCCGAGGACCACTACACGATGTTCCACCCCTCCGAGGTGGAGCTGGGCGAGACCACCAAGACGATCCTCGACGAGGTGGAGCGCATACGCCCCTCGCGTGTGGTCTTCGACTCGTTGTCGGAGCTGCGCCTGCTCGCCGGCAGCGCCCTACGCTACCGCCGCCAGATCCTGGCGCTGAAGGTGTTCTTCAGCGGCCGCAACTGCACGGTGCTGCTGCTGGACGACATGACCAGCACGTCGCACGACCTGCAGGTGCAGAGCATCGCCCACGGCGCCATCCGGCTGGAGCAGATGTCGCCGGAATTCGGCTCGGACCGGCGCCGCCTGCGGGTGCTGAAGTACCGCGGCATGGCGTTTCGCGGCGGCTACCACGACTACGTGATCCGGCGCGGCGGCATCGAGGTCTTCCCGCGGCTGATCGCCAGCGAAACGCGGACGGACCCGACCCGCAAGGGACGCATCAAGAGCGGCATCCAGGAGCTCGATGCCTTGCTCGGAGGCGGACTGGACCGCGGCAGCAGCACGCTGGTCGTCGGCGCGCCGGGCACGGGCAAATCCTCGCTGGCCACCTTCTTCGCCAGGTCTGCAGCCGACGACGGCGAGAGGGCGGCCCTCTTCATCTTCGATGAAAGCGCGGTGACCCTGCGCGATCGCGCAGCCGCGCTGGGCGTGGACATCGGCGAGCACCTGGAATCCGGACGCATCACGATCCAGCAGGTCGATCCGGCCGAGTTGTCGCCGGGCGAGCTGGCCCATGCCATCAAGCGCGCGGTGGAGGACGGGGCGAGCCTGGTCGTCCTCGACAGCCTCAACGGCTACCTCAACGCCATGCCCGAGGAGCGCTTCCTGGTCATCCAGCTGCACGAGCTGCTGTCCTTCCTCGGCAATGCCGGCGTCGCCACCATCCTGATCGGTGCGCACCAGGGCCTGATCGGAAGCCAGATGAATTCACCGGTGGATGCCAGCTACCTGGCCGACGCCATCGTGCTGATGCGCTACTTCGAATCGCGCGGCGAGGTGCGGCAGGCAGTCTCGGTGGTCAAGAAGCGCGGAGGCATGCACGAGCGCAGCATCCGCGAGATCAAGCTCGGGTCGAGCGGCATCGCGGTGGGTCCGCCGCTGCGGGAGTTCCGCGGCATCCTCACGGGCGTGCCGATCGTCGAGCCGACTCGCGGAGCCGCTGACGGTGACTGATGCGTCGGCCGGTGCCGATGCCGAGCGGCGCCTGCTCCTGCTGGCGGCGACGTCGCGCGACGCGGCGATCGCGACGCAGATCTTCGAGCGCGCGGGAATACCCGGCCAGGCCTGTGCCAGCCTGAAGGCGCTCGAGTCCGAACTCGAACAGGGCTGCGGCGGCTTGATGCTGGCCGAAGAGGCGCTGGAAGACGCCGACATGGAATCGCTGACGGGATGGCTGCAGCGGCAGCCGCCGTGGTCGGACCTGCCGATCCTGATCGTGGCGCGCCCGGGTGCCGGTTCGCCCACGCTGCGGCAGGCCGTCGACACGCTGCCCAACGTCACCGTGCTGGAACGCCCGGCGCGGGTGGCGGCACTGGTCAGCACGGTGCGCAGCGCCTTGCGTGCGCGGCAGCGACAGTACGACCTGCGCGAGCAGCTGGCGCGGCTGCGTGAAGCGGACCGGCGCAAGAACGAGTTCCTCGCCATCCTCGCGCACGAACTTCGCAATCCGCTCGCGCCGGTGCGCAACGCGGTTGCGATCCTGCAGCGTCCCGGAGCGAACGTGGACGCGCCACGCCTGCACCAGATGATGGAGCGGCAGATCGACACGATAGTGCGCCTGGTCGATGACCTGCTCGAGGTATCGCGCGTCACCCGCGGGATGATCGAGCTGCGCGAGGAGCCGGTCGACCTGGGGCGGATCCTGCGGCAGGCCATCGAGACCAGCGAGCTGCTGAGCGCCTCGGACACGCATCGCCTGGATATCCGGATTCCGGGCACGGAGGTGCCGGTACGCGGCGACCCGGTGCGGCTTGCGCAGGTGTTCTCCAACCTGCTCAACAACGCCGCCAAGTACACGCCCGAAGGCGGCGTCGTCGAGGTCGACCTGTCGACGCAGGGCGGGCAGGCGATGGTCTGCGTCCGCGATTCGGGCATCGGCCTGGCGGCCGATGTCCTGCCCAAGGTCTTCGAGCTGTTCATGCAGGTGCGCGACCCGCTGCGCACCAGCCACGGGGGTCTGGGCATCGGCCTGACCCTGGTCAAGGAGCTGGTCGAGATGCACGGTGGATCGGTCGACGTGTACAGCCAGGGACGGGGCCAGGGCACGTCCTTCACCGTGCGACTGCCGCGCATGGAGCGGCCGGCCGCGCCGCGTTCGAACGTCGATGCCATTCCGGCGGCCGGCCTGAAGGCCTGCCGCGTGGTCATCGTCGACGACAACCGCGATGCTGCGGACAGCCTGGGCATGGTGCTCGAGACGCTCGGCATCCAGTCCGCGGTGGCCTACTCGGGCGAGGCCGGCCTGGCGCGCATCGAGGCGGAGCGGCCGCATTGCGCGATCGTCGACATCGGCATGCCGGGCATGGACGGCTACGAGCTGGGCAGAAGGGTGCGCCATGACCCGCGGCTGCGGGACACCACGCTGGTGGCGTTGACCGGCTGGGGCCAGACCATCGACCGGCTGCGATCGCAGCAGGCGGGATTCGCGCATCACCTGGTCAAGCCGGTCAAGACCGACGTGCTGCTCAAGGTGCTGGAGTCGATCGGCGGTCCTGGCCTTTCGTAGGCTGGACACGGTCCGGGGGCTTTTTCGGAGGGTCCGTGGCGCCGTCCCGGACTCCGCCCGGGCTACGGGCTGCGCTGCGCCGCGAAATACGCCGCGACATCGTCGATCTGTTCGGGCGTCAGCCGACGCGACAGCGTCTGCATGAGCGGCGCGTAACTGGTGCCGCCGCGCCGGTCTTCCTGAAACAGGCGCAGCTGCTGCACGAGGTAGTCGCGTGACTGCCCGGCGAGCACGGGATAGCGCGGATTCACGCCGCCGCGGCCGGCGGGACCGTGGCAGGACGCACAGGGCGGCACACCGCCTTGCGGCACGCCGAGAGCGGCGATGCGTGCGCCGTGCGCGACGTCGGCCTGCGTTGGCGGCGGCTGTGCATCGACGTCCGGTGGCGGCGGCGCCTGCCGTGCGAAATGTTGCGCCAGGGCGGCGCGCGTGTCCGCGTCGATCGCGCCGGCCAGGGCTTCCATGTAGCCGCTGTGGCGTCGGCCGTCGGCGTAGGCGTGCAGCGATTCGGCCAGGTAGGCCGCCGACTGCCCGGCCAGTCGCGGCGACAGTCCGCGGCCTTCGCCGCCACGGCCATGACAGGCGCGGCAGGTGGCCAGCGCCAGCGACAGCGGGTCGCCATCGCGCGGTGGGACCTTGCCGGAGAGGCGCTCGTACTGCGCCGCATCCAGTGCCGGCAGCTGCACCAGGAAAGCTGCCACCGCCCAGGCCTCGTCGCGGCGCTGCTGCGTGGGCCAGGCTGGCATCGCCGTGTACTTGATGCCGTGCTGCACGATCCAGTAGAGCTCGTGGAGATCCCACTCGCGCACCTTGCGGGCCAGGTCGGGCGGCGGCGGCGTCATGCTCTGGTAGGTCAGTCCCGGCGTGACGCCGGGCGCGCCATGGCAGTGCTCGCATTGCAGCCGGTAGTGCGCCGCGCCGAGCGCGCGCTGCATCGGCTCGTCCACCGAGGCGGGGACCTGCAGGCCGCGCGCCTGCGCGGCCACCGAGCGCTTCGCGGCGAAGTGCAGGAACCACTCCATCATCGGCCAGTGCCCGGTGCTTGCCGCGATGCTGACGATGCCGCTGGCGATGAGCAGCCCCGCGCACAGCGCCAGCGCGGCCAGGGCGACGAAGGTGTGGCGCAGGGCCCGCCGGCGCGGCGCCGTCGTCACGC
>CAMLNE010000313.1 GCA_946481265.1 uncultured Panacagrimonas sp.
ACTCGCGCGGGCTGGCGTAGGCCGAGATCATCGCGTTGATCTGGCGGCGCACGTCCGGGGGCTGGCGATCGAGCTCGAGCAGGGCCTGCGGGTGGATGCCGATCTGGCGGTTGACGATGAACTCCAGGCGGGCCAGGCCGACGCCGCGATGCGGCAGCGCCGCGAAGTCGAAGGCCTGTTCCGGCGTGCCGACATTCATCATGATCTTGACCGGGATGTCCGGCATCTGGTCGAGCGCGACCTCGTCGACGACGAAGTCGATGTGACCTTCGTAGATGTGCCCGGTGTCGCCCTCGGCGCAGGACACCGTCACGCTCTGGCCTTCCTTGAGGATCTCGGTGGCGTTGCCGCAGCCCACCACCGCGGGGATGCCCAGCTCGCGCGCGATGATCGCGGCGTGACAGGTGCGGCCGCCGCGGTTGGTGACGATGGCGCTGGCGCGCTTCATGACCGGCTCCCAATCCGGATCGGTCATGTCGGTGACCAGCACATCGCCGTTCTGCACCTTGGCCATCTGGTCGAGGCCCTTCATCAGGCGCACGGTGCCGGCACCGATCTTCTGGCCGATCGCGCGGCCCTCGGCCACCACCTTGCCCTTGTCCTTGAGCTTGTAGCGGCGCAGGACGCTGGCGGACGAACGGCTCTGCACCGTCTCCGGGCGCGCCTGCAGGATGTAGAGCTGGCCGTCGACGCCGTCCTTGCCCCACTCGATGTCCATCGGACGCTGGTAGTGGTCCTCGATGATCTGCGCCTGCCGGGCCAGTGTGGTGACGTCATCGTCGGTCAGGCAGAAGCGGGCGCGCTCCTCGTTGGCGACCGGCACGAACTCGACCGTGCGGCCGAGCTTGCGCTCCAGCGAATACACCATCTTCTTGGCCTTCTCGCCCAGCCCGCGCTTGAGGATGGCGGGACGGCCGGCGCGCAGCGCGGGCTTGTAGACGTAGAACTCATCCGGATTCACCGCGCCCTGGACCACCGCCTCGCCCAGGCCGTAGCTGGCCGTGATGAAGATCGCCTCGCGAAAGCCCGACTCCGTAACATGCGTGACCAGGCCGCCCGCGGCGCCCTGGGCCGAGCGCACCCGGCGCGGGCCGCCGGCGGCCCCCGCCACCTGGTCGTGCGCGAAGCCGTGATGGACGCGGTAGGAGATCGCTCGATCGTTGAACAAGGAGGCGAACACCTCCTTGATCGCATGCAGCACGTTCTCGATGCCGCTGACATTCAGGAAGGTTTCCTGCTGGCCGGCGAAGGAGGCATCGGGAAGGTCCTCGGCGGTGGCCGAGGAGCGCACGGCCACCGAGATCTCGGTACCGGATTCCTTGACCAGCTCGTCGTAGGCGGCGCGGATCTCCTTTTCCAGCTGGGCGGGGAAGGGCGCCTTGGCGACGGCTTCACGGATCGACTTGCCGGTCGCCGCCAGGGTCTGCACGTCGTCGACATCCAGCGCCGCGAGCTGTGCGTTGATGCGGGTGTCGAGTCCTTCGTGCCGGAGGAACTCGCGGTAGGCCTCGGCCGTGGTGGCGAATCCGTTGGGGACCTTCACGCCGGAGGCGGCGAGGTTGGAGATCATCTCGCCCAGCGAGGCGTTCTTGCCACCGACGGTTTCGACGTCGTGCATGCGCAGTCGCGAGTACCAGAGGACGTGTGAGCTCACTCGTTGGATTTCCTGACTAAAAGGGGGTGGGCACGCCGCCGCGGGCGCAATCGGGGCGCAATTCTAACCGCCCCGGGCGCGCTGTTCGCATACGGCGGCGTCCTGCAGGGGGTTATGGGCCCATGCGTGCATAACGCAGGCGCTTTCTCTCGAGCCGCTGCCTCCGCTGCGGGCCGGCCCTCATCCGGTGCTTGCGCCCTGCCACCGGCTTGCGCCGTCGCGGTGGAGTCGCACGCGCGATGTCGCGACCGGACACCCCGATCGGCGCACTGGATTCGACGCCAGGGAACCGGGACACTGCATCCGAGACCCCCGCACCGCCCCTGAGTGCGGGTCCTGCATCGAGGCGCGATCCGAACAGCTTTCAGTACAACCCGGAGGCAAGGCCGCAGGATGACCCTCGAACACGAACTCCCGCTGATCGGAACCGTGTCGATGGGTCTGGGCATTGCCTTTGCCGCGGGCTTCGGGGCATCGCGCGTGGGCCTGCCGCCCCTGGTCGGATACCTGCTCGCCGGCGTCGTGGTCGGTCCGTTCACGCCGGGCTTCGTCGCCGATCCGGGCATCGCCGCCGAACTGGCCGAGATCGGCGTCATCTTGCTCATGTTCGGCGTGGGCACCCATTTTTCGATCCGCGACCTGTGGTCGGTGCGCCGGATCGCGCTGCCCGGCGCGATCGTGCAGATCTTGGTCGCCACCGCGCTGGGCGCCATCGCGGCGCGCTTCTGGGGCTGGTCGGTCGGGGCCTCGCTGGTGTTCGGCCTGGCGCTGTCGACCGCCAGTACCGTGGTGCTTCTGCGGGCGCTGCAGGAGCGCGGGCTGCTCGACAGCATCAAGGGCCGCATCGCCGTCGGCTGGCTGGTGGTGGAGGACCTGGCGATGGTCCTGGCCTTGATCCTGCTGCCGGCGTTCGCGGGCTTTCTTGGCGGCACGCCGGGCCAGGCCCCCGGCGTCAGCGAGACGCTGACCATCACGATCGCGTTCACTTTCCTCAAGATCGCGTTCTTCTTCGCCGCGATGTACGTGATCGGACTGCGCCTGTTCCCCTGGTTGTCGGTGCAGCTCACGCTGTCGGGATCGGCCGAACTGGCCACGCTGTTCGTCGCTGCCATGACCATCACCCTGGCTTACGGCGCCGCGGTCGTGTTCGGCGTGTCCTTCGCACTCGGCGCCTTCCTGGCCGGCGTGGTGGTCAACGAGGCCGGCCTGACGCATCGCTTCTCCAGCCAGGCGCAGGTGCTGGAGCATGTATTCGCCGTGCTGTTCTTCGTATCGGTGGGCATGCTGCTCAATCCCTCGATCCTGTGGACGGATCCACTGCGCGTGCTGACGGTCCTGGCCGTGATCGTGGTCGGCAAGACGCTGGCATCGGCGGTGCTGGTGACCGTTCTCGGTCATCCATTCCGCACCGCCCTGACGGTGTCTGCGAGCCTGGCGCAGATCGGCGAGTTCTCCTTCATTCTGGCCGGTCTGGGCCTGAGCCTGGGCCTGCTGCCGCCCGAGGGTCGCGACCTGATCCTGGCGGGTGCGATCCTGTCGATCGCGCTCAATCCGCTGGCCTTCCGGCTCAGCGACTGGATGGGGCGCCGGCACGCCGAGGAACCGCCGCCGCTGGCCGAAAGGGCGCCCGAGGCCGCACCGAAGCCGCTGATCGTCGAGCAGCAGGTCGTGCTGGTCGGCTACGGCCGGGTCGGACGCATCGTCGTCAGGGACCTGGCAAAGGCGGGCATCCCGTTCACCGTGGTCGAGCAGAACCGCGATGTCGTCGAGCGCCTGCGCAAGCGGGGCATCGAGGTCGTCGCCGGCGATGCATCCATCGCCGACCTGCTGGCGCAGGCGCCGCTGGATCGCACACGCCTGGTGGTGCTGGCCATTCCCAACATCAACGAGGCGCGCCGCATATTCGACCTGGTAAAGGCGGCAAACCCGCGGACGGACGTGCTGGTGCGTGCGGACAATGAAGAGGAGGCGGCATACTTTCGCGACAATGGGGCGCTCGAGGTGTTCATCGCCGAAAACGAGCTGGGACATGCAATGAGCCGGCTGGCCGCGCGCGATTCGCGGATGGCGGCCTGAACGCCCGAGAATGTCACCTGCTTGCTGCTGCTGCTGCTGACGTCGCGACGACGCCAGGTTCCTTTCCCGCCCGGGGTCACCACGTCATGCGCCACGTCTTCTTCGTCTCCGACGGCACCGGTATCACCGCCGAAACCCTGGGCACGACCCTGCTCACGCAGTTCGACGGCATGGACTTCAAGAAGAGCACGCTGCCCTTCATCAACACCGTCGACAAGGCGCGCAGCACCGTGGAGTACATCGATTTCATCGCATCCGCCGGGTTGCGGCCGATGGTGTTCTCCACCACCGTCAACGAGGAGGTGCGCGCGATCCTGCGCACATCCAAGGCCCTGTTTGCCGACCTGTTCGACACCTACATACGCGCCATCGAGGAAGAGCTGGGCGAGAAATCCACGCATGCGCAGGGGCGTGCGCACGGCGCCTACGACCGTCGTCGCTACGACGCGCGCATCCAGGCAATGAACTTCGCGATGGAGCACGACGACGGGCAGTCGACGCGCGACCTTTCGGAGGCCCAGGTGATCCTGATCGCGCCGTCCCGCTGCGGCAAGACGCCGACGACGCTGTACCTGGCCCTGCAGCACGGCATCTTCGCCACCAACTTCCCGATCACCGAGGACGACCTGGAGAAGCAGAAGCTGCCGCAGTCGCTGGACGGGTTGACGGAACGCTGCTTCGGCTTCACCTCGGATCCGGAGCGGCTGCACCAGGTGCGCAGCGAGCGGCGGCCGGGTTCCAAGTACGCCTCGCTGGCGCAGTGCTCGTTCGAGCTGCGCGAGGCCGAACGGCTCTACCAGCGGCACAACATTCCCTACGTGAGTACCGCGACGCGATCGATCGAGGAGATTGCGGCGGTGGTGATCCAGGAAAAGGGCTTGGAGCGTTAGGGATTCTCTGATTTACCTCTCGAAGTTGCACGCTGTTTGCGTTTCAATCTG
>CAMLNE010000314.1 GCA_946481265.1 uncultured Panacagrimonas sp.
GCCTGGGGAGCACCCTGAGCCGGCTACCGTGCTCGGTGTCGCGGTAAGGCAGGGGTCGAACCATTCCGCGTCCGCGTCCGCGTCCGCGTCCGCGTCCGCCTGCACGCTGCGGCGACGGCGCTTCGGTCCCGCCTCCGGCCCACCTTCGCCCGCGACTACGCTTCCTTGGCGTCGTCCCGGGGCCGCCGCGCCACCAGGTTGGCGAGCCGCGCGAAGTCCGCGGCCGACAGGCGCTCGGCGCGTTCGCGCGGATCGATGCCGGCCTGTGCCAGTTCCTCGGGCGTGACCCGCTGGCGCAGGCTGTTGCCGATCTGCTTGCGCCGCTGGCCGAAGGCGGCGGTGACGACGCGATCGAAGCCGGCGAGATCGACGATCTCGAACGGCGGCGGCCGCGGGACCAGGCGCACGACCGCCGAGTCGACCTGCGGCGGTGGGTGGAAGGCACCCGGGCCGACATTGAACAGCTGCGCGACCTCGGCCCGCGCCGCCAGCGTCACCGACAGGCGCCCATAGGCGTCCTCGCCGGGACCGGCGGTCATGCGGTCCACCACTTCCTTCTGCAGCATGAACAGCATGTCCTGGACCACATGGGCCTGCTCGAGCAGGTGGAACAGCAGCGGCGTGGAGATGTTGTAGGGCAGGTTGCCGACCAGGCGCAGCCGCGTGCCCGGCGCGGCAAGCGCGGTGAAATCGAATGCCAGCGCGTCGCCGAGATGGATGGTCAGGCCCGGCGCGTTGCCGCAGGCGGCGCGCAGCGGCTCGATCACGTCGCGGTCGATCTCGACCACCTCGAGCTGGCCCACACGCTCGAGCAGCGGCGCGGTTAGGGCACCCCGGCCGGGGCCGATCTCGACGATGCGGTCGCCGGGCTTGGGATCCAGCGCGCCGAGGATGCGCGCGATCACGCGTCCGTCGTGCAGGAAGTGCTGGCCGAAGCGCTTCTTCGGTCCTTCCTGCGCAGGCCGCGGCACCGGCGCCGACGGTCTCACGTCGCGGCCCGCCGGCGCGCCCCGGCCGGGGCAGGGCGGTCCATCAGCGAGCCTGCGCCAGCGAGATCGCGAGTTCCACGGCCGCGCTCAGGCTGCCCTCGTCGGCCTTGCCGGTGCCCGCCAGGTCCAGCGCGGTGCCGTGGTCGACCGAGGTGCGGATGATCGGCAGGCCCAGGGTCACATTGACGGCCTCGCCGAATCCCACGTGCTTGAGCACCGGCAGCCCCTGGTCGTGGTACATCGCCAGCACGGCGTCCGCCTCGGCCAGGCGCTCGGGAACGAACAGGGTATCGGCCGGCAAGGGGCCGGTCAGCAGCATCCCCTGGTCGCGCAGGTCGTCCAGCACCGGCTCGATGATCTCGATCTCCTCGCGACCCAGGTGCCCACCTTCGCCGGCGTGCGGGTTGAGGCCGCAGACCAGGATGCGCGGCTGGGCACAGCCGAACTTGTCGCGCAGATCATCGTGCAGCACGCGCAGGGTGTTCATCAGGCGGCGGCGGGTGATCGCGCGCGCCACGCCGGACAGCGGCAGGTGGGTGGTCACCAGGGCAACCCGGAGGTCGCGCGCCACCAGCATCATCACCGGCGTGCGCACGTGCAGCAGGCTGGCCAGGAATTCCGTGTGGCCGCTGAAGTCGTGGCCGGCATCGTTGATCACGCTCTTCTGTACCGGCCCGGTGACCAGCGCCTGTGCCTGGCCGGTACGACACGCGGCGACCGCCCGGCGCAGCGTCTCCAGCACGTAGTCCGCATTGGCCGGGTCCAGACGGCCGGGCTCGCAGGGAGCGGCGGTCTCCACCGGCAGGACGTTCAGGAAGCCCGGCTCGTGGAGCTCGGCGGGCGCCGACAGGTCGGCGTCCTCCAGCGCGATCGGCAGGCCGAGCTGCAGGGCCCGCGCGCGCAGCAGCTGTGGATCGCAGACTGCGACGATCTCCGCGGCCCAGTTGTCCTGCGCCAGGCGCAGGACCAGGTCGGGACCGATCCCGGCAGGCTCGCCGGGGGTGATCAGGATGCGCGGGATCAAGTCAGGACGTGCGCTCCGACGAGGGGTCCGCTGCTCCGGCCCGGCCGTCGGTACCCCGGAATTCGACGTAGGCCTCGGCGCGCAGGCGGCGCAGCCAGGTTTCGTACTCGTCGGCCGCCTTGCGGTTCTGGATGGCGCCCCGTGCCCGCGCGCGGCGCGATTCGACGGTGATGTCGCGCGTGCGCCGCTCCAGCACCTGCGGGATGTGCCAGCCGAACTGGCTGCGGAAGGGCGTGCCGATCTCGTTGATCTCCAGGGCGTCGAGCGCCTCCTGGAATTCCTTGACGAACACGCCCGGCGGCTGCCAACCGAGATCGCCGCCGCCGCCCTTGGAGCCGGCATCGTCGGAGAATTCGCTGGCCAGCTTCGCAAAGTCTTCGCCCTTGGTCAGGCGGTCGTACAGGTCGCGCGCCTGCAGGCGGGCCTGGTCCTCGGTGCGCAGCGTGTTGGCCTGGATCAGGATGTGGCGCGCGTGGGTCTCGTCGACGGTCTTGGCCTCGGCGGTGCTGCGCGTCTCGGCCAGCTTGATGATGTGGAAGCCGCCCGCGGTCTCGATGACCGGGCTGGCCTCGCCCGGCTTCAGCTTGCGCGCCGCCTGCAGGAAGATCAGCGGCAGCGCGTCGGCCTTGCGCCAGTCGAGATCGCCACCCTGCAGCGCCTGCTGGCCGTCCGACTCGGACGCCGCCAGCGCGGCGAAGTCCTCGCCCTTGCCGATGCGCTCGAGCAGCTGGTCGGCCTTGGTGTGCGCTTCCTTGCGCTGCTCCGGCGAGGCGCCGTCGGGAATCGCCACCAGGATGTGCGACAGGCGGTACTCGGTGTCGTCGTTTTCCGGCTGGTTGGCCAGGAACAGGTCGATGTCCTGGTCGGTCACGATCACCCGGTTGTCGACCTCGCGCTGGCGCAGCCGGGCGATCATCACTTCCTCGCGGATCTGCTCGCGGATGGCCAGGTAGTCGCCGCCGTCGGAGCGGATGGCCTCGGCGAACTGGGCCAGGGTCATGTCGTTCTGCCGCGCGATGTTGCCCAGGACCTCGTTGAGCTCGCGGTCGTCGATACGGATGCCGGCCTGCTGGGCACGCTGGGTCTGCACGCGGACCAGGATGATCTTGTCGAGCACCTGCGTACGCAGGACCTCCGGATCGGGCGGGGCGATGTTGCGGGCGCGCATCTGCGAGACGGCCATCTCCATCTCGCGGTCGAGGTCGCTCTGCAGCACCACGCCCTCGTTGACGACCGCCACGATGCGGTCGAGGACCTCTGCCCTGGCCGGGCCGGCGAGCGGAATGAGCAGCGCGAGGGCGAGGACGGCGAGGGGGCGAAAGGCGAACGGCATGGGCGGACTGGCGACCGGTTTTCGAAGGCGCGAAGGGTAGCACGCGGTCACCCTCCGACCGCTCCCGGGTACCCGGGGTTCACGGCCGGCGCGGCCTACTGCGGACGCTCGCCGTCGATCTCGGAATCGGGCAGCAGGGAGTCGCCGCCGGCCCCGATGCTGGCCAGGCCCTTGAGCTGGACCTGCAGGTAGACGCCGTTGTCGAAGTCACCGCTGGCGTCGGCGATGAAGCGCCGGTAGGACACGCGCACGCCCCAGCAGCAGGTGCCGTACTCGACGCCCACGAAGTTCTCGCGCGACTCGTCGTCGCTCAGCGAATAGCGCGTGCGCGCCGCGAACTTCCAGGCGCCCGTGATCGGGGTCAGGAAGCTCAGGTCGGCCTGCTCGAGGATGTCGCGCCGATAGCGATAGGACAGGTCGAGCCGGCGCTGACCTGCGTCGCGATAGCGCAGGCCGAACTGGGTGCGCTGGAATTCGCTGTCCTCCGGCGCCCACTGGCCGGCCACCACCGCCCGCCAGGACCTGGACAGGCGGTAATCGAGCTGGCCGATGAACTCGGTGGCGCCGCGCTCGGGAGGCGGGGTATCCGGCAGGCCCACCCGCGGCGCATCCAGGCGATAGAGCTGGCCGATCGAGGCGCTCCAGCGTGTCTCCCCGGTGTCCGGATCCAGCTCGCGCAGGGTCGCGGCACCGGCGATGTGCTGCGCGTCGGCCAGGCGATCCTCGCCGGAGAAGCGATTGCGCGCGAACAGCTGCACGAAGTCGAAGTCTGGCTCGCCGGTGTCGAACAGCGGCAGGTCGTCCTGGTTCTCGTGGGGGACGTAGAGCAGGAAGCCGCGCGGCGTGAGCGTCTGCAGCCGACCGCTTTGGGTGACGCGCTCGAAGCGCAGGCCGGCCTCGGCACTGACCACCGGCAGGGTGCGCTCCGGTGCGTCGGACTGGCCGGCCGTGGTCTCGTTGAGCTCGTAGCGCGTGTGGTTGAGATCGGCCTGGCCCAGCACGTACCAGGATGCGGCCTGGCGCTCGTACTGCAGGTAGGGCGCGAGCATCAGGCGGCCGCCCTCGACGGAGTCGTCGCGCGCGAAGTTGACGAACTCGGATTCGATGCCGGCGCGGGTGTGGAAGAAGGGCTGCGAACGCGTGCGGAAGCGGACCTGCGGCAGGCGCTTGTAGGGGTCGTCGATCTGGGTGAGCGTGCTCGCGATCGGCTGGAAGTTCTGCACCAGCGCCGTGATGGTGTAGGAGGCCGGTGCCTGGTAGGTCAGCTTGGCGGTCTGCTCGAGATGGGTGATCGAGGAACTGGACAGCGTGCCGCCGAGAT
>CAMLNE010000315.1 GCA_946481265.1 uncultured Panacagrimonas sp.
GCGGTCCGCCATGCGTGGTGTGCTCCCAGTTGGGATGGTCGGCGGCCCAGCCCTCCGACAGGCCACACAGCCAGGGCCCGCGATTGACGATGTTGTAGCCGCTCCAGGTGTGCAGCGGATCGCCGGCGCCCCAGGCGTCGGACAGGTACAGCGACAGGCCCGGAAGCAGTGGCTCGAAGCGCTGGTCGGTGGGGAACTGCCGCACGCGCTTGAAGGCGGCAACGTAGCCGTACAGGTCCGGGAACTTGCGCTGGTCGTAGTACCAGACGTTGAGGAAGGAGGTGCCGCGGAAATTGTTCGGCGTCAGGAAGAACACCGACTGGAATCGCAGCTTGTCCTTGTGCTCCGGCCAGTACGGCTTGGGATCCATGCTCACGCGCGAGACGGTGGACAGCTCCGCCCAGCCGCCGGTGTACTTGAAGCGCGGACTGCCGTCGGCGCGCATCGCGTGGGCCGCCAGCGCATAGAACGAGGCATCGTGGCGGCCCCAGCTCAGGGTCTGCGCCGCCACCAGCTCGACACCGGCCTTGGGGTCCGGAAAGGGATTGCCGCCGATCCAGGGTTGCCCATCCGCGCTGTTCACCACGTTGCCGGTGTCGTCGAACTTGGCCTTGCCGGCGTTCTTGAGCGTGGCCTCGAGATATTCCCACGGCGAGAGCCGCATCACGTCCGTCGTGCTCTTGACCACCTTGAGCTTGCGACCCTGCTTGAGGATCTGCTCGTAGGTGATCGGCTGCATGAGCTGCTTGACGTGCTCGACGTTGGCCGAGGTGATGTAGTCGCCGGTCTTGATCTTGCCCTTGGTATAGCCCTCGATCGACAGCAGCTCGTCGGGATAGGCCTTGCTCACTTCCCCGGTGGCCGCGATGGTCTTGGCCAGCGGCGCCAGCACGCCGGTGGCCAGCACGCCACGACCGGCATCCGCCAGGAACTTGCGGCGGCTGTAGTCGCGGTCGTATCGGATGATTCTCACGTTCGGTTCTCCTTGCCTGGACGTCCACATCGACGTCCCCGTCGCGCCGGATCGGCGCGTCCTGAATGGATAGACCAAAAAAACGGCCCCCGGGTTGCACCCCCGGGGGCCTGAGTCACTGTCTGCTTGGATTCATGCGGGGCAAACCGCCGCCCCGATGATCTGCCGCCTAGAACTGATACGCGGCGCGGATGACGAACTCGTCCGCCCAGTCGATGTTCTGCAGGGCGTTGCTGTTCGGATCGCCGTACAGGTTGCCGTTGATGTGGTTGTAGATGAAGTCGAACGTCAGGTCGTTGCCCGGGCTCCAGCGGAAACCACCCTGCACCAGCAGGCCACCCTCGATGTCGAGCAGCGCGGCACCGGTCAGGCGGTAGATGTAGTTCGGGAACGGCTGCAGGAAGGCCAGCACCACGTCCGTGCTGCCGCCCTTCTTGTTGTCGCCGCAACGCTTGGTCTTGCGGTTGAACTCGGCAGCCACCGTGCCCGGATCGCCGCCCGTGCCGCCCTGGCAGCCCAGGTGCTGGCCGAACAGGTTGGAGTCGGACTTGTGGATGGCCTGGAACACCATGTAGGTGGCCGGGAACTCCTCGAACCAGCGGTGGTACTTCTCCATCACGAGGTCGGTCACGAACTCATCCGACTCGATCAGGTCCTTGCCCAGGCCGGCGGGGGTGAACTTGCGCTCGGGGATGTAGCTGGTCTCGACGTTGATGATCAGCTGGTCGAGCAGCGAGCCCGGCTCGGCCTCGACCACGTAGCTGATGCCGGCGCCGTAGATCTCTTCCTTGTGGTACTCGTGGATGATGTGGCCACGCAGACCGCCGCCGCTGGTGTTCAGCGCGGCCAGACCGCCGCCGACGCTGAAGAACAGGTCGAGTTCGCGTGACGCGGCCTCGATGCTGTCGCCCACTTCCGAACCGGTCAGCAGGCCCGTGTACGGCTGGAAGTCGCGGACCAGCGTGTTCAGACCCTCGACACCGTCCAGGCGGGCCTGGCCGGCGAAGGTGAACCACTCGTTGGCGGACCAGACACCGGTCGGATCGGCTTCCAGCGGGGTGCCGGCCATGATCGCGCCGGTGCCGGGCAGGCCCGGCAGGTCGCGGTTCACGCCCGACTCGGTCCAGCGGAACGTGCCTTCGTGGTTGTAGCGCTGGGTCGCGATGAACTGCAGGCCCCAGTTGCCGAAGTTGCCGCGCAGGCGCAGGCCGTAGTTGAAGTCTTCGCCGCGGTGCTTGTCGCTCCAGGTCTCATGGATGGAGAACTGCGAGGGAATGACGTTGTACGGCGTGTTCGCGTTCGGGTAGATCGACGGCGTGAACATCTGCGCGTAGGTGTCGGCCTCCCACTGGTCGGTGACCTGCCAGGTGACACGGATACCCGGCGCGGCGACGCGCTCGTCGGCGTACTCCTCGAGTGCATCGTCGAGGATCAGGTGGCGACGAAGGTCGAGACCGTTGGGAACGTCGAAGATGCGGAAGAACAGCGCCTGGCCCCAGGCGATCTGCTGCTGACCGACGCGGAACAGCACCGGTCCCGAGGTGATGTCGAGGTACAGGGCCGTGAAGTCCGCCATGTACTTCTCGTCGCAGATCTCGAGATAGTTGAGGCAGGAGCTGCCGCCGTCCTTGTAGTCGTCGTATTCGAAGAACGAGACCTTGCGCTGGTTGAAACCATCCGGGTTCGAGTTGTCGCCCGCGAAGTTCTCGGTGTCCGAGCGCTTGAAGTTGTCGTAGTTGCCGAAGTCGTAGACGGTGCGCAGGCTCGAGTAGAGTTGGACGTTGGAGCCGAAGTTGATGCCCAGGTCGAACTTGCCGCGCAGCTGGTTCAGGTTCCAGTCGTTGTGGCCGCGGGGGGTGTTGCGGTTGGCGATGCTGGGCACGCCAGGCGCTGCGTTGAGCAAACCCGTGATGGCATCGCCCAGGCCGCCGCCAAGGAGCCCGCCGAGATCGGTATCACCCAGGCCGCTCTGCAGGGCCGCGATCGAACCCACACCATTGGCGGGAAACGCGCTGCGCTGCGTGTTCTTGCCGTTGAAGGGATTGGTCCGCTGGTTGTTCGGATTCTCATCCGGGTCCGTGCGGAAGGCGGTATCGAAGCGGACGAATCCGCTGAACGAGAACCCCATGTTGCTGAAGAGCCCGTCGTCCGCAGTGTCCTGCGCCACCGCCGGAGTCACCGCAAACGCGCTTGTAACGGCCAGAGCATAGATGCTCAGGCGCAACTTCCCGTCCACCCTTTTCATGCTTCTCTCCTTCCTTAAGTTATTCGCTGTGCGCGCCCCTTTGTCCTCCGCGCGCGCGCCTTGCTTATCCGCTGTTACCGCAACCGCACCCCGGCCTTGGCCTCAGCTCCCTATCCGGATGATCCTGCCGGACTGCCCCACCGCCAGCACCTCGTTCCCCGGCGACGCGACGCCAACGTACCACACGGTCGTGACCTCTTCGTTGTCCACCCAATCCCAGGTCGCACCGTCATCCGAACTCACCACCATCTCGCGCATTCCGGTGACCGTGACGCGTCCGTCCGGAGACGAATGCACCCCGTTGAGAATGGCCTTACTACCCACGTCGATGCAAGTCCATGTCGCACCCGCATCCGTGGTCTTGAGCGCGTATCCATCCTGGCCCACGGCGAAGCCGACGCCGTCGTCGCGGATCTTCACCGAGAACAGCGACGGGATCCCCTTGCTCGCCACGGCCCAGCTGCGGCCACGATCGGTCGAACGCAGGACCAGGCCGAACTCGCCGACCACCGTCATGGTGCCGTCGGCCGCGACGTAGGCGCCGTAGAGATGGGGCTCGGCGCCGCCATCCGTGCCGACTTGCATCCAGTCGAGGGTCAGCTTGTGCCAGGTGCGCCCACCATCCTCCGACAGGAGCAGCGTGCCGAATTCACCGGCGGCGACGGCCAGGCCGCCGACATTGCTGCTGACGCTGAACAGGCGACTGTCGGTCCCCGTGTCGACGGATTCCCAGTCACCGCCGGCACTCTTGACGAAGGCCTTGCCGGTCTGCCCGACGGCGATCGTGCGGGTGGCGTCGATGTGCACGCCGAGCATGGCCAGATCGGTCGGGAGCTTCGAGACCTTCCAGGTCTTCCCGCCATCTTCCGTGGTCTGGACTTCGCCGGCGGCGCCAACCGCCACGCCTTGCTGCCCCTCGAAACCGATGGCGAAGAGCGTCTGATGGACCGTGCCATCGACGATGATGTCGATCGGCTTCTTTACCACCGCAGCATGCGCCGCAAAGGCGCCGCAGGCCGCAATGGCGCCAATGGCGATCGAGATTGCGGCCTTGGACCGCAGAGTGGTGGTCACGAAACGATTCCTCCTGTCGTACTGCTTAGCAAGCGTTTGCATACGCATCCTGTTTGCCTGTCCTGAGTGTCCGGCCCGTATGGGCCTTCATCCGTCCGCTGCCGGCAAGCAGGCCGGCAGCGGATCTGGGAATGTGCTGCGCCTGCTTACTTCGCCGGCACCAGGCCCTTGTCGTCGCCGTCGTTTTCCTTGGCGGTGAACAGCGACAGGTCGACGCCCTCACCCACCAGCAGATCCTTGCGCTTGACGAAGTTCGGCTTGATCAAATAGCAGAGCAACGGCAGCACCACCAGGGCCAGAACCATGTTGACGGCCATGACCATCATCAGCAGCAGACCCATGTCGGCCATGAACTTCAGCTCGGACATG
>CAMLNE010000316.1 GCA_946481265.1 uncultured Panacagrimonas sp.
CGGCGCGAGATGGAAGTGCACTTTGTAGTCGCCGTCGAACTGCTGCTCCAGGCGGCGACGGAATTCGCCGGAGGTGTACAGCCGCGCCACTTCGTACTCGTCCTTGTAGGCCATCAGCTTGAAGAAGTAGCGGGCCACGGCTTCGGACAGATCGGTAGCTCCGGGCGCGGCGGCGTGTTCGGCCGCGCGCACCTTGGCGACGAAGTCCGCATAACGCCGCGCATAGGCTGCGTTCTGGTAATCGGTGAGGAAGGCGACGCGGCGGGAGACCAGTTCGTCCAGCGAACGCGACAGGCGCAGGTCGTCGAGCGGCAGGAATGCGACGTCGCCTGCGGCCGATGCGGGCACGTGCCGCAGCTCGTCTTCCGCGCGCAGGTCCGCATCGCGCGGCGACAGGCCCGATTCGTGGCCCTCGGAGGGCGTCGGCGGCAGCAGCGGCAGTTCCCGCGGCGTGGCTTCGGCGCGCGTGGGCGCGTTGCGGATCACGCCGGCGGCCTCGGCGACCGCTGCCGGTTCGACCACCGCCAGCCGCCCCCAGGCGAACGCGGTCTTGTTCATTTCGACCGCGGCAGCATTGAGCTCCACCGCGCGCATGATCGCGTCCAGCGACAGCGGCACCAGCCCCTGCTGCCAGGCATAGCCGAGCATGAACAGGTTGGCCGCGATGGCATCGCCCATCAGCGCGGTGGCGAGTTGGGTGGCATCCACGACATGTAGCGATGAAGCCGGTGCATCCGCGCCGCCCAGCGCGGCGCGCACCGCGGACACGATCTCCGCCGCCGGGAACTGCAGGTCAGGGCGCGTGGTGAAGGTGCCAGGCATCGCCTCGTAGGTGTTGAGCACCACCGAGGTGCGACCGGCGCGCACCTTGGACAGCGCCCAGTAGTCGTTGACCACCACCATGTCGCAACCCAGGACCAGGTCGGCCTCGCCCGCGGCGATGCGCACCGCGTGGATGTGCTCGGGCGATTGCGCGATGCGGATATGGGTGGTGACCGCGCCGCCCTTCTGCGCCAGTCCGGTCTGGTCGAGCACGGTCGAGCCGCGGCCCTCCAGGTGCCCGGCCATGCCCAGCAGCGCCCCGATCGTCACCACGCCGGTGCCGCCGACGCCGGTGATCAGGATGTTCCAGGGCTGGGACAGGTCGCCCTTGAACTCGGGCGTCGGCAGGTTCGCCAGCTTTTCCGCCGCGCTGACCTTCTTGCCTTTGCGCGGCGTCCCGCCGTGCACGGTGACGAAGCTGGGGCAGAAGCCCTCGACGCAGCTGTAGTCCTTGTTGCAGTTGGACTGGTCGATCTCGCGCTTGCGCCCGAACTCGGTTTCCTTCGGCAGCACGCTCACGCAGAACGACTTCCTGCCGCAGTCGCCGCAGCCTTCGCACACCAGCGAGTTGACGAACACGCGCTTGGCCGGATCGACCATCTTGCCGCGCTTGCGGCGGCGGCGCTTTTCCGTCGCGCAGGTCTGGTCGAAGATCAGGATGCTCACGCCTTTCACTTCGCGCAGGCGCTTTTGCACGTCGTCGAGCTCGCGGCGGTCGTGGAAAGCGACGCCGGTCGGGAAGATGGACGGATCGCTCCACTTTTCGATCTCGTCGCTGAGCACCACGATGTCCTGCACCCCTTCCGCGCGCATCTGGTGCGCGATCTGCGGCACGGTGAGCGTGCCGTCCACCGGCTGGCCGCCGGTCATCGCCACCGCGTCGTTGTAGAGGATCTTGTAGGTGATGTTGACACCGGCCGACACCGCCTGGCGCACCGCCAGCGAGCCGCTGTGGAAATAGGTGCCGTCGCCGAGGTTCTGGAACACGTGCGGTGTTTCGGTGAAGGCCGCCTGGCCGCACCAGGTCACGCCTTCGCCGCCCATCTGGGTGAAGGTGTCGGTGTCGCGATCCATCCACGTCACCATGTAATGGCAGCCAATGCCGGCCATGGCGCGCGAGCCTTCCGGCACCTTGGTGCTGGTGTTGTGCGGGCAGCCCGAGCAGTAGTGCGGCACGCGCGGGAACTGCGCGCGCGGCAACGCGAGCTCGGCTTCCTTGGCGGTGAGGAAGGCCAGCTGCCGGGTGATGTGTTCGCTGCGGTGGAAACGTTCCAGACGCGCCGCGATCACCCGCGCGATGCGCGCCGGAGTGAGCTCGTTGGTGCTGGGCAGGATCCATTCGCCCGATTCGTCGTACTTGCCGACGATCGAGGGACGGCTGCCGTCGCGCCCGCCGTCGAAGTTGTAGAACTGCTCCTTCATCTGGCTTTCGATGAAGGCGTGCTTCTCCTCCACCACGAGGATGTCCTCGAGCCCGCGCGCGAAGTTCGCGATGCCGACCGGCTCCAGCGGCCAGGTCATGCCGACCTTGTAGACGCGGATGCCGATCTCGGCGCAGGCATGCGCGTCCAGCCCCAGCACTTCCAACGCCTGCAGCACGTCGAGATAGCTCTTGCCCGTGGTGACGATGCCTAAGCGCGCGTTGGGCGAATCGAGCACCGTGCGGTCGATGCCGTTGGCGCGGGCGAACGCCTGCGCCGCCCGCACCGCGTAGCGATGCAGACGCATTTCCTGGTCCAGCGGCGGATCCGGCCAGCGGATGTTGAGCCCGCCCGGCGGCAGCTCGAAATCCTCAGGCGTGACGATCTGCAGCGCGAACGGATCGACGTCGACCGAGGCGGAGGATTCCACGGTCTCGGCGATGGTCTTGAAGCCCACCCAGCGTCCGGTGAAGCGCGACATCGCCCAGCCCACCAGCCCCAGGTCGAGGATGTCCTGCACCCCGGCCGGATTGAGGATCGGCATCATCGCGCTGGTGAACTCGCCCTCGGAGCCGTGCGGCAGGGTCGAGGAACGACAGGCGTGGTCGTCGGCCGCGAGCGCCAGCACGCCGCCGTGGCGGCTGGTCCCCGCGGCGTTGCCGTGCTTGAACACGTCGCCGCAGCGATCCACGCCCGGGCCCTTGCCGTACCACATCGCGTACACGCCATCGACCTTGGCGCCGGGAAACAGGTTGGTCTGCTGCGTGCCCCAGACCATGGTCGCGCCCAGGTCCTCATTGAGACCGGGCTGGAACTTCACGCCCGCTTCGGCCAGGTGTTTCTTCGCCCGCCACAGTTCCAGGTCGAAACCGCCCAGCGGCGAGCCGCGATAGCCGGAGATGAAGCCGCCCGTGTTCAGCCCGTCGCGCGCATCGCGCAGCCGCTGCATCAGCGGCAGCCGGACCAGGGCCTGCACGCCGCTGAGGTAGATGCGCCCGCGGGTACGGGTGAACTTGTCCTCGAGCGTGTAGTCGCGGTCCACGGTGCCGGCCTGGACCCCGGAATGGGTGAGCGCGGTATTGGCCGAAGCCGGCGAGGTAAGTTCGGCGGTGCTGGTCATGGACGTCTCTGGCAGGCGACGCGAGGATCGCTGGCTGGCACGGCGGCGCGCCGCCGGGAGGCGGCAGCGGAGGCGGAAGTGAGCCAAAAAGTGTAGCAGTGGGCTTCCGGCCGGCCAGGCTGGCGGGAATTCCAGTCGGTTGTCGCGGGCCGACCGCGGGTGCCGCGCAGGCCCGAACGCCGGCGGGCGGCGCCGGTCTGCGTCCTAGTAAACCGCCTCGACCTTCGACCCCAGCGGCACGTTGTGCGCCTTGAGCCAGGCCACGATCTCGCGGCGCTCGGCCAACGCACGCTCGTTGAGCACCCCGCGCTGGAAGGCGAAGTAGTAGTCCTGGAACGTCGCCCCACCCGAGTTCCGGGCCTGCGGCTGAGCGCCCTTGTCGAGCAGCTGCAGGATCGCCGCGCCGGCATTGGTGCGCGCGGCCACGTGCAATGGCGCGTCGTCGTTGCGGTCGGGCAGATTGGGATCGGCGCCGGCATCCAGCAGCAGATGCAGCTGCTGCGGATTGCCGGCCAGCAGCGCCTGCATCAGCGGCGTCGCGCCCGTCTGCGGGTTGCGCACGTCCGGGTCGCCGCCGTGGCTCAGCACCGCGCGCAGCAGTTGCGGATCCTTCGCGAACGCGGCGGCATGCACCGGGGTTTCGCCGCCCATGCCGGGGCGATTCGGGTCGGCGCCCGCCTCCAGCAGTGCCTGCACGCTTTCCAGGCGTCCCTGGCCAATGGCCTCGACCAGCAGGCTCGCGCCGTCCGTGCCTGGCGTATCGGGGTCGACGTTCGCGGCCTGGCGACGGATTTCCGTGGCATCGCCGCGGGCCACCGCGTCGGCCAGCGGCGCGATATCGGGGTTGGTGAAGCGGTCGTTGCTCATGGGCGGGCGCGCGCACCCCGGGGCGCTACAGGCGGAAGCGAGGAGGAGGGCGGCCACTTTCAGGCGCATGCGGGCAGTGTCGGCGCTGCCGCGACCGCGGCGCAAGCGCATCCGGGATAGCGTAGGGGGCTCAGCGCCCGCTGAGCCAGCCGACGAAATCGCTGGCGCCCTGGGCGACGGCCCCGGCCCCATCGGCCAGCAGCTCGGTCCCCTGGCCGGCCAGGTCGATCGCACCCTGGGTCAGGTCGCCGCTGCTGGTGATCGCCCCGGCAAGCAGATCGCCGGGCAGGCCACCGACATGCTCGTCGACGAAGCTGGCCGCGCTTTCGGTGCCGCGGTTGACGGTGTCGCCGGTGGAATTGAACACGCCTTCGCTCAGGTCGCCCAGGATCCGGAACCCGCCCTGCACGTAGTCGCCGTTGC
>CAMLNE010000317.1 GCA_946481265.1 uncultured Panacagrimonas sp.
GCTAGATGGCGCTACACGTAATCGTCGATCAGTCCGCGACGGACCGTCACGCGCGCGGCGGAGGCCGGGTCATCGGAAGCCGCATCGCCGCCAGCGGTTGGCGCCGGCTGTGACGGGCTCTGCGGCTGACCGCGGTCCTGCGAGAACACCTGTGCCTGGTCGAGATGCAGGCCACGGGCCGCGAGCAGGTTCGCGAGCGTCGGCAGCGATGTCTGCACGACGTCGCGCACGCTGGCGTCCGCCATGTCGAAGCGCACGCTCACCTTGTCGCCATCAAGCTTGAGCTGGACCTCGAGCGGACCCAGCTGCTCGGGGTTGACGCGGATGTGCACCTCCGAGATCTGCTTGCCGACATGCCAGGCGACGCTCTCGGCGATCTGCTGCGGCGCCTGCGGCTGACGCAGTTCGACCACCGCCGGCGGCATCGGGGCGGAGTGAAGGCCCCGCGCCGGCTCGATTCCTGCCGCCAGCACGCTGGGCGCCGCGGCAGGTGCCGCCGGCAGGACGGCGCGCGTGTCCTCGCCGGCCAACGATGCCGGCCCGTCGGCCGCCGCCGCGCCGGCCTCGACCTGCAGCGCCAGGGCCTGCAGGACCGCGGGACCAGGGCCAGGGCCCGTTCCAGCGCGGGCCGCGGCGCCCGCCAGGCCGACATTGAGCGCCGGCAACTTCGCGTCCACCGGGCCAGCGGGTCTGGCGGGCGCGGCCACCGGCGCCGCCACGCCGGCCAGTCCCAGCTCGGTCCAGAGCGCCGCGAGCGCATCCCCGCCGGATTCCGCCTCGTCGGTGGACTCCTGTGCCAGCGCTGGCAGCGGAACATCGATCTCGGCCTCGGCCTCGGGTGGCGCGGACAGGGTCACCAGCAGCTGGGCAAGGTCATCCGCAAAATTCGCCGGCCGCTCGGCCGTGGCGTCGTCCGTGCCGCCCGGCGCGGCCGCCGCAGGCGGCAGGCGCGGGGCGGCGGGAGGTGTGGATCCCTGGACGGAAGTCGTGCTCATGGCGTCTCTCAGTCGGCGATGCCGTGCGCGGCACGGCCAAACGCATGCACGCTGAACTCGTCGAGCTGCTTCTGCGACTGCTGCTCGGCGCTGCGCGCCTCGCGCTGGGCCGCGGCCTCGTGCAGGACATCGAATTTCTGCTGGCCGGCACGACGGTCCATCCACTGGCGGGTGGATTCGCGCAGCGCCTGTGCGGCCCCTTCCACCGTGCGCGCCTGCTGGCGCTCGGCCTCGTCGAGACGCGCGAGGAAGCGTTCGCGGTTGGCGATCAGGGTGGGGGTCGGCGGCATCGGTCGCGACCGGTACTCGTCGAGATAGCGCCGCAACTCCTGCAATCGCGACTCCTGCTCGCTCAGGCCGCTGCGGCTGCGCGCGACGGCACCGGCGGCGCGCTCGGTATGGGACTCCGCGAGCCGGGTCAGGACATCGAGACGCTGCGTGCTCATGCTCATGGCGCTGGTCTATTTCCCTGTCGTTCTGGTTCAGGACGGCTTCGGCGCGGCGTTGGCCGCGACCGGCGCCGCCGGCGGTGTCGCGAAGAGGCTGGCGAGCATTGCCTGACTCTCCGCGGTGCCGGTCCCCTCCCGCGCGTTCTGCTGAAGAAAGGCTTCCATCGCCGGCCAGGCGGCGATGGCGGCGTCCACCCGCGGGTCGGAGCCCTTCTGGTAGGCGCCGATGGCGATCAGGTCGCGGTTCTGGCGATGCGCGGCGTAGAGCTGGCGGAAGCGGCGCGCCGCCACCTGCTGTTCCGGCGGCGTGATGTCGGTGGCCACGCGCGACACCGAGGCCTCGATGTCGACCGCCGGGTACAGGCCGGCGTCGGCAACCGCGCGCGACAGCACGATGTGGCCGTCGAGGATGCCGCGCGCGGTGTCGGCGATCGGGTCGTTGGGGTCGTCGCCCTCGGTCAGCACCGTGTAGACCGCGGTGATCGAACCGCCACCGGGCATGCCGTTGCCGGCGCGCTCGACCAGCGCCGGCAGGCGCGCGAACACCGACGGCGGATAGCCACGCGTGGTCGGCGGCTCGCCCACGGCCAGGCCGATCTCGCGTGCCGCCTGCGCGAAGCGCGACAGCGAATCCATCAGCAGCAGCACGTGCCGGCCCTCGTCGCGGAAGGCCTCGGCGATCGAGGTCGCCAGCCAGGCGCCGCGCATGCGCTGCAAGGGCGGACGGTCCGCCGGCGTGGCGACGATCACCGCACGCTTGAGTCCTTCGGGGCCGAGGTTCTTGTCGATGAAATCGCGCACCTCGCGCCCGCGCTCGCCGACCAGGCCGACCACCACGACCTCGGCCTGGGTGAAGCGCGTCATCATGCCGAGCAGGGTCGACTTGCCGACGCCGGTACCCGCGAACAGCCCCAGGCGCTGGCCACGCCCGACCGTGAGCAGGGCGTTGATCGCGCGCACGCCGACATCCAGCGGCTCGCGGATCGGTTCGCGCAGCAGCGGATTGATGCTGGTCGTGCGCAGCGACTTGCGGGTGACGTCGCGCAGGCGGCCGAGGCCGTCGAGCGGCTGGCCCTCGGAGTCGAGCACGCGGCCGAGCAGGCCGTCACCCACCGGGAACTCGGCGCGGCGCGTCAGCGGGACGACGCGCGCATTGGGCAGCAGGCCGTGCATGTCGCCGGCCGGCATCAGGAAGGTGCGATCGCCGGAGAAACCCACCACCTCGGCCTCGATGCTGGAGTGGTCGGCCGCGTCGATGCGGCAGCGCCCGCCGATCTGCACGTTCAGGCCGGCGGCCTCCAGCGTAAGTCCGACGACGCGCTTGAGCGTGCCCTCGACGACGACGGTGTCGTGCTCGCGCACGCGGCGCGTGCGGTCTTCGAGGGTGCGGATCAGGCGTGCGTTACGAATGTTGGCAAGCGAATTCATGGCCGATGTCCCTGTGCCGGCGAGATTCCATGCGGGCCCGACCGCGCGCGCCTCACGCGCCCTCCCCGAGCAGCCGCTGCGCGAGCTGCGCCTGGCGCGTATCCAGGCGCGCATCGACCCGCGCGCTGTCGGTCTCGACCACGCAGTCGCCGGGCATCAGCTGCCGGTCAGGGACGATCTGCCAGCCCTCGTTGGCCGTCTCCGTCTGCAGGTGATCGGCCACGATGCCCGCGTCCTCCGGATTCAGGCGGATGCGCAGGCCGCGCACCGGCTGCGCGATATGCGCGACCGCGTCGCGCACCACGCCCAACATCTTGACGGGATCGGCCACCAGTTCCTGCTGCACCAGGCGTCGCGCCAGTTCCAGCATCAGGGCGACCAGCGCCTGCTCGGTACGGTTGTCGATTTCGGCCAGGGGATTGGCCAGGTGCTGCAGCAGTTCGCGCAGGCGCGTGGACTCTGCGGCGACCTCGGCGGCACCTTCTGCACGGCCCTGGGCATAGCCCTCGGCGTAGCCGCGCTCCTGCCCCTCGCGCGCGGCCGCGGCCTCGATCGCCTCGAGCTGGGCGGCGGAAGGCGGCGGCGGTGGCGGAGGGGGCGGCGGTTCAGCCTGGCGACGCAGTGCCTCGTCGAAGCTGGGCAGCGTCCACAGGGCTGCCTGTGCGGCGAAGGCCTCGCCGGACAGGACCGGGGCGAATCCGGCGGGCGTCTCGGCAGCGGTGTTCACACCATCTCCTCACCCTTGCCGCCGAGCACGATGGTGCCCGCCTCGGCCAGGCGCCGCGCGGTACCCAGGATCTCCTTCTGCGCGGCCTCGACATCGACCACGCGTGCCGGTCCCTTGGCCTCCATGTCCTCGAGCAGCATCTCGGCCGCGCGCTGCGACATGTTCCGCGTGATCTTCTCGCGCACCTTGGCGTCCGCCCCCTTGAGTGCCATGCCCAGCGTCTCGCCGCCGATTTCGCGCAGCAGCGTCTGGATGCTGCGGTCATCGACGCTGGCCAGGTCGTCGAACACGAACATCAGCTCCTGGATGCGATTGCCGAGGTCGGCATCGGCCTCGACGATGCGGCCGCTGATCGCCTGCTCGGAGGTGGAATCCATCAGATTGAGGATGTTCGCCGCCTTCTTGACGCCGCCCACGCTGGACGACTTCAGGTTGTTTCCGCCGGAGAACTGCTTCTCCATGATCTCGTCGAGTTCGCGCAGCGCCGCCGGCTGGATGCCGTCGAGCCGCGCGATGCGCATCAGCACGTCGGCGCGCATGCGCTCGGGCAGCAGCACCAGGACTTCGGCGGCCTGGTCGGAATCCAGGTAGGCCAGCACGATGGCCACGATCTGCGGGTGCTCGTTGCGCACCAGGTCGGCCACCGCGCGCGTCTCCATCCACTTGAGCGCTTCCAGGCCCTTGCTGTTGCGGCCGAGCAGGATGCGGTCGATCAGTCCCGCCGCCTTGTCCTCGCCCAGCGCACCCACCATCACGCGACGCACGTAGTCGTCGGCGCCCACGCCCAGCGAGGTCTGGCTGTTGAG
Source organism: uncultured Panacagrimonas sp. (assembly GCA_946481265.1). Next base: position 4,406 of record CAMLNE010000317.1, read on the forward strand.
CGTGTGCACGAAGCTTTCGAGCGCCACGGCGGCGCGGTCGCGCGACACGTTGCTCAGCGCGGCCATCGCCTGCCCGACCTTCTGCACGTCCTTGGCGCCCATGTGCTTGAGCACCTCGGCCGCCTCGGCCTCGCCCAGCGACATCAGCAGGATCGCCGCGCGTTCGGGTCCGGGAATGGCGTTGTGCTGCGGTTGTCCGGGAGTTCCGTCGGCCATGTCAGCTCGCTCC
>CAMLNE010000318.1 GCA_946481265.1 uncultured Panacagrimonas sp.
AGCCGCCCAGGCTTCGGCGGCGCGATTCGATGACCAGGTCGACCACGGGGCTACGCCTCACCCATGCCCGCCGCGGGCTCCTTGGCACGGTGACTGCGCACCTTCTCCTCGATGCGGCGGCCGACATCGGCGTCGATGTTCTTCCAGTAGCCGAATGCGCGCTCCAGCACCGGGCTGCGCACGCCGCCGAGCAGGCTGCCGGCGACCTGTTCGACCAGCGCGTCGCGCTCGGCGTTGCCGAACACCTCGCGCACCAGGGCGCCCGGCTGGCTGAAGTCGTCGTCGTCCTCGTGCAGGGTGTAGGCGGCGCGGACCATCTCGCCATCGGACTCCCAGCCGTCCTCCATCGGGCCGGTGTTGTCCGCCCACGGCCGGCCACCGCTGTTGGTGGCATGCACCGGCGCCGCGCCGCTGTGCTGATACGCCATCGGGCCGTCGAACATGTAGGTGTTCATCGGCCCCTTCGGCTGATTGACCGGCAGCTGATGGAAGTTCGCGCCGATGCGGTTGCGCTGGGCATCGTTGTAGGCGAACGCGCGCGCCAGCAGCATCTTGTCCGGCGACAGCCCGATCCCCGGCACCGTGTTGCCCGGCGAGAACGCCGCCTGCTCGATCTGGGCGAAGAAATTCTCCGGATTGCGGTTGAGCGTCATGACGCCCACCGGGATCAGGGGGTAGTCCCTGTGCGACCAGGTCTTGGTCAGGTCGAAGGGATTGAAGCGGTACTTCCTGGCGTCCGCGTACGGCATCACCTGCACCGACAGCTTCCACTTCGGGTGATCGCCACGTGCGATCGACTCGAACAGGTCGCGACGATGGAACTCGGCATCCTGGCCGGCCATCGCCTGCGCTTCGGCGTTGTTGAAGAACTTCATGCCCTGCTGGGTATGGAAGTGGTACTTGACCCAGAACTTCTCGCCACCGGCGTTGATCCACAGGTAGGTGTGCGAACCGTAGCCGTTCATGTGACGCCAGGTGCGCGGCAGTCCGCGCACGCCCATCACATAGGTCACCTGGTGCGCGGTCTCCGGATTGTTCGTCCAGAAATCCCATTGCATGTGGTTGTCACGCAGGCCGGAGTCGGGCAGCCGCTTCTGGCTGCGGATGAAGTGCGGGAACTTCATCGGATCGCGCACGAAGAACACCGGCGTGTTGTTTCCGACCAGGTCGTAGTTGCCCTGGTCGGTGTAGAACTTCAGCGAGAAGCCACGCACGTCGCGCCAGGTGTCGGGGCTTCCCATCTCGCCGGCGACGGTGGAGAAGCGCAGCAGCAGGTCGGTCTTCGCGCCCGGCTGGAACAGCGAGGCCTTGGTGTACTTCGACACGTCCGCGCTGGTCTCGAACACGCCGAACGCACCGGAGCCCTTCGCGTGCGGCTGGCGCTCGATCACCTTCTCGCGGTTGAAGTGCGCCAGCTGCTCCACCAGGTGCACGTCGTGCAACAGCAAGGGACCGTCCGGACCAACGCTCAACGAACTGCGGTCGCTCGGCGCGGGCGCACCGGCACCGGTGGTGGAAGGAGTCTGGTCGACGGTCCTTTTCATTATTGTGGATCTCTCGGAAGATGGGCTTGCACCATCACACGGTTTCCATGCGACGGCATGACAGATCGCTTGACGACATCGGCCGACGCAGATTGGACTCCCCGCACAGGCGGCGCAAGCCGGCGGGCGATGCATCCGCAGAATGTGCGGAGCAGGCACGAACGCTCCGTGTCGCGGATCATGCGCCGCGCTGCATGCCCGCACATCGCGCTGACCGCGAACCGCGAACCGCGAACCGCCCGCATATCGGAACATCGGCGCATCGCGCGCCCGCCGACGGGGGGACGCAGTCACGCCTCGTCACCGGGCATGCCGCTCGCTCCGTTGGTGACGGAGCGCCTCGACCGACCGGTGTACCCTTCCCACCGGCGGTAGGCGATGCCATGAACGACCTGCCGTTGCATGGACATATTGATCAGGAGTGTCTCGCACATGACCGATTCGAATTCGAACAAGACAGACGCGGAGCGGCTGCGCCAGAAGGCGCTTTCGCGGTGGGAAAACGAGGGCGGCGCGGTCCCGCATGACATGCACGCGAATGTTCCCGAGTTGACCAATGCCGAACTCGTGCAGCTCCGGATTCGCGTGATCTCCCTCGAGAACCTGCTCATCACGCTCCTCGCCGAAGGATCCGATCGGCAGTTCGAGGTGGTGCGGAAAATGGCGTCGTACATTTCCCCGCGACCGGGTTTCACCCCGCACCCGCTCACGATCCGGGCGGCGGATCACATGAACGACATGATCGATCGCGCCGAGCACTTCCGGACCGTTCAATCGTCGTGAGCCAGGACCCCGCGCCGTCCCTGCGCCTGCAGCGGCGCACCCGTTCTCCACGGATGGATGCTTCGGGCCCGCGATGACGGACCGTCGCCCCGGGCCTGGTACGTGGGGCGTCATCCGCATGCTCGAAGCGCCGTGGCAGGCGACTTCATCCAGCGGCCTGAACCGGTGTCACTGCACGGAGTTCCCCACCATGGATCGCAACCTGTACGCATCGCTGGCCAGAAGGGCGTCCGACCTGGTGGACGCCGGCGAACACCAGCAGGCGATCGAGGTGCTGGAGCAGCTGGTGACAAGCGGCCTGCCCGACTTCGACACGGCCATGATGTGGGTGAACATCGCGACCGTCCAGGACAAGATGGGGGATCGGACGGCCTCACTGGCCAGCTACGAAACCGCCCTGCAGTGCGAGCGCCGCACGACCTCCTACTTCGTCGCCCAGCAGCATGCTGCCTACCTGTCGCAGCTTGGCATGTACGAACGGAGCATCTCTGCCTACCAGGCGCTGGTCGATCGCGAGGACGTCAAGCCGGAAGACGCCGGGATCTTCCGGGCCAACATCAGGACGCTCGAAAAGCTCGCAGCGAAGTGAGTCCCGCGATCGCATTGCAGTAGCCGCTCGATGCCGACGCTGGACGATCGCGAAGCACACCGTCCTGTATCCCTGACGCCTCCGCTATAGTCCCGGCGCTTGTGCAAGCGGGCGATGACGAGCTTGCGGCCCTGCTCGTCGGCCACCGCCGGACACTGACCCTGGATTAGTGCGGCACTGGCCAAAAAGGTCCGGCGGTCGAAATGCGGTCGACCGCCGGAGAACATGCGCTAAGACGGGCTTAGCGCCGAGGAAGAGCGTCAAACGATGAGAGGCTTACTTAGGAACGAATACTTGGCTTTAGACCCGATCCGTTCAGGGCCCCACTTATGGCCCTGAGTTTTTCTTGATGTCTATCTTGAGAACGATGTTTGCGAAGGACGCTAGTCCATTCCTGGGACCACCCAACGTTCGATCAGAATTCCTTGCCAATCCGAAACATGAGCTCGTCGATGTAGTCGACCGTCCCAATCAGGTTCTTGTTCGGATTGTTTCCCCACAGTTCCCCGCTGGTGCCATTCCAGTACCCCTCGACGTGCCAGCCACCGCCCGGATTCCATCGCATCCCGAGCTGAAGGAACCCACCGCCCCTGACATCAACGAGCGTGGCAAATTCTGCCTCCCAGATTCGGTTTGGAAATGGCTGTTGGCCGCCAAAGACAAGATATGTAACACCGTCAACGCCCTTGGGCGGACTCGTTGGAGTGCCCCCATATCCGTCGAGCAACCGCCCAACAAGGTCGCTTTTAGACCTGTACATGGCTTGCGCAATCAAAAGCATCCCAGGAAATTTTGGGGTGAAGCGATGCCATTTGTCCGCCGCGAGCGACACCACAACGTCGTTCTTCTTATCGAACTCCGTCGACAGCCCCACGTCGGTGAAGGTCTTGTTCGGTGTGTAACTCCCCTCCAGGTTCAGCACAATCTGATCGAGAAAATCAATATCGCTTGACGTCACGTATGAAGCGCCCAGCCCGAACACGTTTTCTGCAAAATATTTTCTCTCAATATGCCCTCGCAGACTTTCGCCCGCCAGAACCATAAAGGTATCGACCTGTGCATTGGCGGCGTTGTAGTCGCCATCAGCCACCGGCGATGCCCCAATTGATCCGGCGCAGCTATTAAGATCATTTATCAGGTTGTTAAGCGCTGCCACACCATCCAAGCGAGCGTCCGCGGCGTAATGGAAGAACTCATCTCCGCTGTAGACGCCGCCTGCCTCATTGGAAAGGCCAGTGCGAGCGAAAGCGGTCGAGATATTGTTCTCTCCATTCGCATTGCCGCACGCCGGGTCAGGTGTGACCAGGTACGCAGCGTTGACGACCTCCCCAAGCGGCGCCCCCATAAAAGGTCTTTCGACTCCCGACTCGGTCCATCGAAAAACGAAGTCCGGGTTGTATCGTCTAACTGCCATGGCCTGCCAGCCCCACGTTCCGTACTCCGCTTTGTAGCGAACTCCGTAGCCGATCTTATCGTCGTATCCACCTCTGAAATAGCTGTCATGCACCGTGAACTGCGACGGAACCACGTTGTACGGCGTGTTCGGGCTCGGCAGAACGCTGGGTTGAAATTGTGAGACGAACGCATCCAGCGATCCCTTCTCGAACTGATAGCCCACACGCAGCGCCAGACTCGAAATACGTTCATCACCGAATTCTTCCAACGCACGATCGACGAACAAGTGGCGCCGAAGGTCCAGCCCGGCGACGGCCACGA
>CAMLNE010000319.1 GCA_946481265.1 uncultured Panacagrimonas sp.
CGCCTGCATGATCTCGGGCATGTTCGGAGTGCTGGTGCCGCTGACCCTGCGCCGGTTCGGCGCGGATCCGGCGACGGCCTCGAGCATCTTCCTGACCACCGGCACCGACATCGCCGGCATGGGGCTGATGCTGTTCCTGGCGACGTCGCTGGTGCTCTGATCCCGGTGCGGCGCGGCCCGGCCGTGCTGAGTCGTTCGCAGCCGGGTCGTTCGCAGCCGGCCTTTCGCGAAGCACGCGCACCGGCTGCCGCGCCCCCTCGGGCGCATGCGAGCGGGCGGCGATAATCCCCCGGTGGATGCCATCACCCTGACGCTCACCCTCTTCGCCTTTCTCACGGCGGCCCTTTCCGGCGTCACCGGGATGGGCGGCGGCACGATCCTGATCGGCGTGTTCTTCGCGGTCGGCCTGGCGCCGGTGGATGCCGTTCCGCTGTTCGCCGCGGTGCAGCTGGTCTCCAACAGTTCGCGCACGATCGCCTATGTGCGGCACGTGGAGTGGCATGGCACCGGGTGGTTCGCTCTGGCGGCGGTGCCGGCCACCTTCCTGGTCGCGCCGTTCGCCGCGCGGGTGGATGCCGATCTGGTGCGACTGATCCTGGCAGGCCTGATCCTGGCCTCGCTGCTGCCCACCCGTAACGGTGCCGCGCCGCTGCCGCCACGCCCGTCCTTCATCCTGGCCGGACTGCTCAACGGCAGCCTGGGCATGTTCGTGGGCGCCACCGGCCTGATCGTCGGGCGCCTGTTCCTGCGCCCGGAATGGCCGAAGGAAACCACCATCGCGACATTGGCCTTCACCCAGGTGCTGGGGCACGGCCTGCGCGTGATCGCCTATGGGATGGTCGGCTACAGCGCCTTCGCGCAGCCGCTGCTGCTGGCCCTGCTGTGCGCGGCGGTGATCGCCGGCACCTGGGTGGGCAAGCATGTCAACGCGCGCCTGAGCCAGGAGAGCTTCATCGTCCTGTTCAAGGCCATTCTCGGCATACTTTCGGTGAAGCTGGTCTACGACGCGATGCAGGGATACGGATGGATCTGAAACTGGTGCTGCAGGCTCCCGAGGTGGTAAGGCTGATCACGGCCGGATTCGGCGCCGATACTCCGTTCTTCGCCATCGACGAACTGCGACCGGGTTTCGTGCGCGCCCGCATGCCGTTCCGCAAGTGGATGCTGCGGCCCGGCGGCGTGATCTCCGGCCCGGCGCTGTTCACCACCGCGGACCTGGCGATGTACGCGCTGGTGCTTTCGCACAACGGGCCCGAGCTGATGTCGGTGACCTCCAACCTCAACCTCAATTTCATCAACAAGGGCGCAGCCGCGGACGTGCACGCCGAGGGCACGCTGCTCAAGCTCGGCCGCAAGCTGGCGGTGATGGAAGTCCGGCTGAGCTGCGGCGACGACCCCACCCTGGTGGCGCACGCCACCGGCAGCTACGCGATGCCCACACCGCGCCGCTGAGAGCCGCGCCGCTCAGTCCTGCAGCGCCCGGCCCTTGGTCTCGATCACCCAGGGCATCAGCAGCAGACCCGCCACCGGCACGAAGCCGACCCAGAACAGCACGCTCACCGCGGTGTTGGCGCCCTGCGTGGCAATGACGCCGACCATGAACGGTCCGCCGGCGGCGAAGACGCGGCCGATGTTGTAGCAGAAGCCGGCACCGGTGCCGCGCAGGCGCGTCGGGAAGAGCTCGGGCAGGTAGTAGGTGAAGCTGCCGAACACGCCGAACACGGACAGGCCGACCAGGAAGTAGAAGTACAGGCGCACCTGGCCCGGCCAGTCGACGCCGAAGGTCAGGAACAGCGAGGCGGCGGAGATGATCCAGTAGATCGTGAACATCTTGCGGCGTCCGAGGTACTTGCTGGCCGGGATGGTCAGCAGCGTGCCGATCAGGCCGCCGAGGTTGAAGCACACCGTGGCCAGCAGCTTCCAGTCCTGCACCAGCGCGAAGGTGGCGGGGCCGTCCAGCCCCAGCGATTCGGCGTGGGTGCGCGCCAGGCCCGAGGCGACCACCGGGATGAACGCATTGCAGCTCCACCAGGCGATCAGCGCGATCAGCGCCATCAGGAATCCGGACAGGGTGTAGGCGCGCATCTGCGGCGTGAACAGTTCGGCCAGCCGCGGCTTGGCCGCGACCACGGCCTGGCGCGCCCAGCGCTCGGGCTCCTCGATGAACAGGCGCACGACGAAGGCGACCCCGGCCGGGATCAGGCCGAACAGGAACACGTAGCGCCAGGACTTCTCCGGCTCCGCCGAGAACCAGACGCCGGTCACCTGGTGATCGACGAAGGTGGCCAGGAACAGGCCGAAGGGCGCGGCGGTGTAGAGCAGGGCGCCGGCCTCGACGCGTTTCTCCTCGGGCACGGTCTCGGCCACCATGGCGGCGCCGGCCGCCCATTCGCCGCCGATGCCCAGGGCTGCCACGATGCGGAAGGCCAGCAGCATCCAGATGTCGACGGCGAACGCGCAGGCCGCGGTGCCCAGCGCGTAGAGCAGCATGGTGAACAGCAGCGTGCGCGTGCGCCCGATGCGATCGCAGATCCAGCCGAAGATGACGCCGCCCGCGGCCCAGCCCAGCAGCAGCACCGAGGACATCACGCCGGTCCAGTACAGCGTGGCCTGCTTGGCCTCGGGCGAACCCAGTGGCAGGTTCAGCAGGGTGGGGACGCAGTTGGGCGCCACGTAGTTGAACAGCAGACCATCGAAGACATCGAAACCCCAACCAAGCCATGCGGCGAGCAGCACGGTCCATTGGTAGCGCGTGAAACCCGGCATTCCCCTCGTCTCCCCTTGATTCCCTGGACGCTTCGCATTCCGCTGCGCGTGAGGATGACAGATGGCGTGGCCACCGGCTGGCCGACGTCAGCGCGATCCTTCCGTACATCCCGCCGGGGGCCGCACCCGGAACGCCCGGCATCCGCCGGCAGGCGACGCCGCCTGCACATTCGTCCGCAGGCAGGCCGCCTTCACCCGCTGCACGGCTTCGGCGCTTGCTAGGTCAGTCGCGCCCGGCCCGTCGCCGCGGCCCCGGCCTGCGCCAGCATCCGCTCCAGCTGCGCGTCCTTGCGTGACCAGAGCTCGTTGACCCAAGTCTGGAAGCGCGCACGGAATTCGGCGTCGGCGGCGTAGTCGCCGTGCACCAGCTCGGGCGGGATCGGCAGGGTGTCGACATGGATCGCCAGCTGGCCCTGCTCGCCGCACAGCCAACTCCAGGCCTTGTTCCGGGTCGTTGGCCGGTAGGCGACCGTCACGTCGATCAGGCCGCCGAACTGCTCACCCATCGCGTTGAGCATGAACGACAGGCCCGCCGCCTTGGGCCGCAGCAGGCGGCGGTAGGGCGAGGTGGTGGCGCGGTGCTTGGCGGGCGTGAAGCGGGTGCCCTCGATGAAGTTCACCACCGTGATCGGCCGGTGCCGGTATTTCTCGCAGAAGCGGCGGGTGGTCTGCAGGTCCTCGTCGCGCAGGGCGGGATTGGCGGCGATGGCTTCGCGCGGATGGCGTTTCATGAAGGGCATGTCCAGCGCCCAGCATCCCAGGCCGACGATCGGCACCCAGATCAGTTCCCGCTTGAGGAAGAAGCGCAGGAAATGCGTTCGGCGGTGGAACAGGTCGAACAGGATCGGGATGTCGGCCCAGGACTGGTGGTTGCAGATCAGCAGGTAACTGCGCGACGGGTCGAGCCGGGCCCGATAGTCCAGGTTCCAGCCCGGCGCATGCATCAGGCGGTACACGAGGCGGTTCGAGCTCACCCACTGGCTGGCGGCGCCGACCAGCAGGCGCGACAGCAGCTCCTGCACCGGCGCGAAGGGCAGCAGCGCGCGCAGCAGCGCCAGCGGAATCACGACCAGGCCGCCCCAGAACACCAGGGCGGCCAGCAGGAGCGGAAAGGTCATCAGACCGATCAGCCAGGATGGGAGCAGTAAGGACGCCATCTGCCACGGACTCTCGTGAGCCTCGAATGCGTTCCCGATCTTGCACCGTTCCGGCCGGTCGCGGCCACGCCGCGTTCAGGTCTTCCGGTGATACGCCGGTGACAGTTCGTGCAGGGCCTGCATCATCGACGCCGCATGTTCCGGCGGTGTCTGCGGAAGGATGCCGTGACCCAGGTTGAAGATGTGGCCGGGGCCATGGCCGTAGTCCGCGAGTACGCGTGCCGTCTGCTCGCGGATGCGCTCGGGCCTGGCGAACAGCGTGATCGGATCGAGGTTGCCTTGCAGCGCGACGCGGTCACCCACGCGTCGGCGCGCGTCGGCCAGCGAGGTCGTCCAGTCCAGGCCCAGCGCATCGCAGCCGGTATCCGCCATCTTTTCCAGGTGCTGGCCGCCGTTCTTGGTGAACAGGATCACCGGCACGCCAGGCGCGGACTGCTTCACGGCCTCGACGATGCGCGCCATGGGGCGCAGCGAGAAGCGCTCGAAGCTCTCGGGCGCGAGCACGCCGCCCCAGGTATCGAACACCATCAGGACATCGGCGCCCGCCGCATGCTGCGCGAGCAGGTAGCTGGACACCGACGCCACGAGCGTGTCGAGCAGCGCGTCCATGGCCTGCGGCTCGTCGAGCATCAGCTTCTTGATGATGGCGAAATCGTGGCCGCCACCGCCCTCGACCATGTAGGTGGCCAGTGTCCAGGGAC
>CAMLNE010000320.1 GCA_946481265.1 uncultured Panacagrimonas sp.
GTACGCGAGTTCGTCGATGCCTGCCGCGACGCCGGCCTGCGCGCGGGCCTCTACGTCTCGCCCTGGGACCGCAACCATCAAAGCTACGGCCAGGGCCGCGCCTACAACGACGTCTACATCGCCCAGCTCACCGAACTGCTCGGCCACTACGGGCCGCTTTCGGAGGTGTGGTTCGACGGCGCCAACGGCGAGGGCCCGAACGGCAAGCGCCAGACCTACGACTGGCCGCGGATCCATGCCACCGTGCGCCGGCTGCAGCCGGACGCGGTGATGTTTTCCGACGCCGGCCCGGACGTGCGCTGGGTGGGCAACGAAAGCGGCAGCGCCGGCGCGACCAACTGGAGCCCGGTGGATCCGGCGCGTGTGCCGGCGCCGGGGGCGGGCGATCCGTGGACGATCGAGGCGCTGCAGCAGGGTGACCCCGACGGCGCGGTCTGGCGTCCTGCCGAGACCGACGTGTCGATCCGCCCGGGCTGGTTCTGGCACGCGCATGAATCCGACAAGGTGCGCACGCACGAGAACCTGCTCGGCCTGTACTTCAATTCGGTCGGCCGCAACAGCAAGCTGCTGCTGAACGTGCCGCCCAATCGCGACGGCCTGCTCGATGCGCCCGACGTGGCGGCGCTGCAGGGCTTCCACGCGCGCAAATCCGCGCTGTTCGCGCACGACCTGCTGCGCGGCGCACGGGTGCGCGCCAGTGGCGGACGCGATGCCGAAGCCGTGCTCGATCCCGATCCCGACCGCCACTGGCAGGCGGATGCGGACGCGCGCAGCGGTTGGCTCGAGTTCTACCTGCCCGCGCCGGTGCGCTTCGACGTGGTACGCGTCGCCGAGGCGATCGCCCATGGCCAGCACATCGCCGCCTGGCGCGTGCAGCTGCATACCGGCAGCGCCTGGCGCACCCTGTCCTGGGGCAACACCCTCGGCTACTGCCGGCTCGCGCGGATCGCGCCCGTGCTCGGCCAGCGCCTGCGCCTGCTCGTCGACTTCGCCTACGAGGCTCCGCGCATCGCCCAGGTCAGCCTGTTCCGCGATCCGGGCGCCGTCGCGCCGATCGCGCGGCCGGACGATCACAGCGACGCCGACTGACCCGAGTACGGCATGCGCGCGGCATCGCGCGCATGGACACGTCGCCCCTCAGCGTGCGGCCGGCACCAGCTCGACCCGGTCGATCGCCCACAGCGTGTGACGATAGTCGCCGCTGAACTTCAGGCACAGGTCGCGTGTCGGCATTGGCGATGGCAGCGCGATGTCGAGCTGTTCGGTCGCCGCATCGGTTTGCGCGACTTTTGCCGATGCCAACGGCCTGCCTTCGCAGGTGTTGCCGAACACCTGCAGTGCGGCCGGTGCGCTCGCCTGGTTCGGCGGCGCTGCCGCCGCGGACTCGCCGCCGAACTGGAAGTTGTATGGCAGGTCGACGATCTCCGCGCGCAGCGACGCCGCGCCCTCGAGCGGCGCCTGTTTCCACAGCCAGCACGGGCCAGCGATGTCGACCGGCACGACCGCGCGCTCGCCCTGCAGCGGTTCGTCGTCCTCGACCCGCAACACGTAGCCTTGCTTGCGGCAGGGCGCGAGTTGCTCGGCATCGCGGCTGCGCAGCAGCGCTGCGTCGATGCGCTGGCTGCGCGTCCGCGCCAGCGGCTTGCCGTCGAGGAAGGCATTGGCGGACACGGTCGCGGGCAGCTTCAGCTGCAGCGGCTGCGCGTACAGCTCCGACCGCGCCGTCGGCTCGCTGCCGTCGGTGGTGTAGCGCAGTTCGCCGAAGCCGGCCTGGTTGGCGAGCGCGACCTGCGCGCCGTCGCCCTGTGACTGGGCCTCGATCCGCACCGCGAATGCGCTGTCGGCCGCGCGGATCCCGGCGTGCGCGAAGCGTCGCATCTGCGGCGCGAGGCGTTGCAGGAAGCCGTTCCAGTCGCGCGATGCCTTCGGAGACCAGGCAACTTCCGCCAGCGCGCTCAGGCGCGGGAACGCCATGTGTTCCACGCGCGCCTCGGTGCGCACGTGCTCGGTCCACAGGTTGGCCTGGGTACCCATGACATGTTTGGCCTGCTCCGCATCCAGCTCGGGCGGCACTGGTTCGAAGTCGTACACCGCCTTCAACGGCGTCGGGTAATCGTGGGCCGGCGGTTCGTCGACTTCCTCCGACTGCATGCGGTTGAGGTAGGTCACATCGCTCGGTGTGAGGACCACGTCGTGTCCCTGCCGCGCCGCTTCCACCGCGCCCTTGGTACCGCGCCAGGACATCACCGTGGCCTCGGGCGGCAGTCCGCCCTCCAGGATCTCGTCCCAACCGATCAGGCGCCGCTCGTGCGCGACCAGGAACTTCTCGATCCGCTTGATGAACCAGCTCTGCAGCTGCATGTCGTCGGCCAGCCCCAGCGCCTTGCGCCTGGCCTGCACCTGCGGCGAGCGCTGCCACTGGTACTTGTCGGCTTCGTCGCCGCCGATGTGGATGTACTGGCCGGGGAAGATCGCCATCACCTCGGTCAATACGTTTTCGAGGAAGGTGAAGGTCGGATCCTCCACATTGAACAGCCAGGTATGCACGCCCCAGTCCGGCGAGACCGGCGGCGCCTTGCCGGTGACGCCAAGTTCCGGATAGGACGCGATCGCCGCCTGCGCATGGCCGGGCAGTTCGATCTCCGGGACCACGGTGATGTGCAGCTGCCTGGCGTATTCGACGATCTCGCGCGCCTGGGCCTGGGTGTAGAAACCGCCGTAGCGCACCGGCTTGCCGGCACCGTCGCGCCCGGCCTTGCCCGCAGGCACGCGCCAGGCGCCGACTTGGGTGAGCTTGGGGTAACGCTTGATCTCCAGGCGCCAGCCCTGGTCGTCGGTCAGGTGCCAGTGGAAGACGTTGAGCTTGTGCCGCGCCATCTGATCGAGCAGGCGCTTGATCTCCCCGACGCTCTGCAGGTGGCGCGCGGAGTCGAGCATGAAGCCGCGCCAGGCGAAGCGCGGCGCATCCTCGATGCGCACGGCCGGCAGCGTCACCGGCAGCTGATTTTCGCCATCGGCTGAGAGCAGCTGCCACAACGACACGCCACCGTAGAACAGCCCGGCCGCATCGCGCGCCCGGATGCGGACACCGTCGGACGAGACTTCCAGCACATAGCCTTCGGCCGACGCCTTGAGCTGCGGGTCGGTGATGAAGGCGATCGCATGACCGGCGTCGCCGGCATCGGACACCCTGGGCGCTGCACCGAAGCTCTCTTCCAGCAACCGCGCGAACTGTTGCGCTGCCTGGCGCGCGGCGGGGTCGGTGGCGGCGGCGATCACGGGCGTGTCGGCGCGGACCGGAAACCCGCCCTCGCCGCGCACCGTTCTAACCGGCATAGGAATCAGCGGCAGCGCCGGGCCGGCAGCGGCGGGCTGCACCGCCGGCGTTTGCTTGGCATCGGCCGCCTGTGGGCCAGGCGCGTCGCCACAGCCGGCGGCCAGGGTCGCGAGCAGCAGCAGCGCCCAGGTCTTGATGCCGCCAGTATTCGATCCGCTTGCTCGCCGCATATCCGCCTCGCCCGTGCCTGGTGATCGGGATTCTCGCTCAGCCCCGCCCGCGGGGAGGGTCGGGACGGGGCTGGCGAGAGGGTCCCACGCACCCGGCCGACCCTTCTCCGGCATTGCACCGGGGTAAGGGCCCTCACCCGCCTCCGGCGCTGCCGGGACGGATTCGGTTTGCAACTGGCGGGGGGCACGATAGCATTGGTCCAACCGCTGGACCACTTCCGGCCGGAGCCCATCATGCGCCTGCAAGGCAAGCACGCCCTGGTCACCGCCGCCGCGCAGGGCATCGGCCGCGCCACCGCGCTGGCCTTCGTCCACGAGGGCGCGCGGGTGATCGCCGCCGATATCAATGCCCACGCGCTGGAGACGCTGCAGGCCGAAGCCGGCGATGCACTGACGCCACTGCGCCTGGACGTGACCGACAGCGCCGCGATCGCAGCCTTCGCCGCACTTCACCAGGATGCCGGCGAGGCGTTCGACGTGCTGGTCAACTGCGCCGGCGTGGTCCACGGCGGCAGCATCCTCGAGGCCTCCGACGAGGACTGGGAATTCGCCTGGCGGCTCAACGTCGGCTCGATGTTCCAGCTGATCCGGGCCCTGCTGCCGGGCATGCTCGCGCATGGCGGCGGATCGATCGTCAACGTCTCCTCGGTGGCGTCCAGCATCAAGGGCGTGCCCAACCGTTTCGTCTACAGCACCACCAAGGCCGCGGTGATCGGCCTGACCAAGGCGGTCGCCGCCGACTTCGTCGGTCGCGGCATCCGCTGCAACGCGATCTGCCCGGGCACCGTGGAATCCCCGTCGCTCGATGCGCGCATCGCCGCGCAGGCGCGCGAGCAGGGAGTGACATCCGATGCGGTGCGCGCGGGCTTCGTCGCGCGCCAGCCGATGGGGCGGCTGGGCCGCCCCGAGGAGATCGCCGCGCTGGCGGTGTACCTGGCCAGCGACGAATCCGCCTTCACCACCGGCACCGCGCAGGTGATCGACGGCGGTTGGGCAAATTGAAGCAGGAACTAGTGGATCGGAGCTAGGAGCAAGGGGGACTGTCTCCGCCATTCCAGTGCCGTCCGCTAGTTCCTAGTTCCTAGTTCCTCTTCACTATTTCCTAGTCT
>CAMLNE010000321.1 GCA_946481265.1 uncultured Panacagrimonas sp.
GATCCAGGCCGTCTACGTGCCCGCGGACGATCTCACCGATCCTTCGCCCGCCACGACCTTCGCGCACCTCGACGCGACCGTGGTGCTGTCGCGCGACATCGCCTCGCTGGGCATCTACCCGGCCGTGGACCCGCTGGATTCCACCAGCCGCCAGCTGGATCCCAACGTCATCGGCAACGAGCACTACTCGACCGCGCGTGACGTGCAGGGCGTGCTGCAGCGCTACAAGGAGCTCAAGGACATCATCGCGATCCTGGGCATGGACGAGCTGTCCGAAGACGACAAGAAGGCCGTCGCCCGCGCGCGCAAGATCCAGCGCTTCCTGAGCCAGCCCTTCCACGTGGCCGAGATCTTCACCGGCTCGCCCGGCAAGTACGTCTCGCTCAAGGAGACCATCCGCGGGTTCCGCGGCATCGTCGACGGCGAATACGATCACCTGCCCGAGCAGGCCTTCTACATGGTCGGCACCATCGACGAGGCGGTCGAGAAGGCCAAGAAGCTGTGAGCAGCGGGGAGACCGGAGCCGCAGGACGGCCGGCCTAGCCGCATCGGCCCTCGTCCTGCTCTCCAGCCTCTCCCCCGTCCCGTCTCCCGTTTCCCGGAATTCAAATGGCAAACCTTCACGTCGATATCGTTGCAGCCGAAGGCCACATCTTCTCGGGTGAGGCCACCATGCTGTTCGCGCCGGCGGCGATGGGCGAGATCGGCGTGGCGCCGCGTCATGCCCCGCTGCTGACCACGCTCAAGCCCGGCACGGTGCGCGTGCAGCAGGCGGACGGCTCCGAGCTGCCGTTCTTCGTCGGCGGCGGCATCCTGGAAGTGCAGCCGCACCTGGTGACGGTGCTGGCCGACACCGCGCTGCGTGGCGAAGACGCGGACGAAGCCGCCGCGGCGGCGTCCAAGCAGGAAGCCGAGGCCAAGCTGGCCGGTGCCAAGACCGAGATGGACCTGGCCAAGGCGCAGGCCGAGCTGGTCGAGGCGGCGGCGCGACTCGAGTTCGTCAAGAAGCTCAAGGCACCCAACCACCACTAGGCCGGGCCATTCAGTACAGTGAAGGCCGCGCATTGCGCGGCCTTTTTGTTGGAGAGGAAGTCACGAACGCCATGAGAAGCCAGTCCAGGCCGGCGCGGAAGCGGGCCGGCAAGCAGGCCAGCGGAGCGGCCAGCGAACGGGCCAGCGAACCGGCGCCGCTGCATGCGGTGATCCTCGCGGCCGGGCAGGGCACGCGCATGAAGTCCGCGCGCCCCAAGGTCCTGCACGAGCTGGCCGGACGGCCGATGCTCGAGCACGTGCTGGACACCGCGCGCAGCCTGGGCGCGCAGGACTGCCACGTCGTGGTTGGCCATGGCGGCGCGGCGGTCCGCGACTGGTTCGCGGCGCGCCATCCCGGCGACACCCACGTGCGCTTCGTCACCCAGGCGCAGCAGCGGGGCACCGCCCACGCCGTGCTGCAGGCCATGCCGGAGATCCCCGACGAGGCGCGCGTGCTGGTGCTGTACGGCGACGTGCCCCTGATCGAAGCCCAGACCGTGTCCGAGCTGCTGTCCGCGGCCGGCAGCGGCCTGGCCATCCTCACCGCGGAAGCGGCCGATCCGCACGGCTACGGGCGCATCGTGCGCCGCGCTGGCGCGGTGCAGTCCATCGCCGAGGAGAAGGACGCCACGCCCGCGCAGCGGCGCATCAGCGAGATCAATACCGGCGTCATGACAGCGCCCGCGCGGCGCCTGCGCAGCTGGCTGTCCAAGGTGCGCGCGGACAACGCGAAGCAGGAGTTCTACCTGACCGACGTGGTGAAGCTCGCCGTGCGCGATGGTGCCCGCGTGCAGACCGTGCCCGCCGCCTCGATCGACGAGGTGCTGGGCGTCAACGACCGCATCCAGCTGGCCGCCCAGGAGCGCGCCTGGCAGCGCCGCGCGGCGCTGCGGCTGATGGGGCAGGGCGTGAGCATCGTCGACCCGGCGCGCTTCGACCTGCGCGGCACCCTGTTGTGCGGACAGGACGTGCGCCTGGACGTGGGCGTGGTGATCGAGGGCGAGGTCGAACTGGGCGATGGCGTCAGCGTCGGACCGTACAGCGTGCTGCGCGACATGAAGATTGGCGCCGGCACCCGCATCGAGGCGCACTGCGTGCTGGAGCGCTCCATCATCGGCCGCGACTGCCAGGTCGGCCCCTTCGCCCGCCTGCGTCCCGACGTGCGCCTGGCCGACAAGGTGCACCTGGGCAATTTCGTCGAGGCCAAGAAGAGCAGCTTCGGCGAGGGCGCCAAGATGGGCCACCTGGCCTATGTCGGCGACACCACGGTCGGTGCCAGGGTCAACATCGGCGCCGGCGTCATCACCTGCAACTACGACGGTGCGCTCAAGCATCCCACCGTGATCGGCGAGGGTGCGTTCATCGGCAGCGACAGCCAGCTGGTCGCGCCGGTGACGGTCGGCGCCAACGCCTACATCGCCGCCGGCTCCACCATCTCCCGCGATGCCCCCGCCGACGAGCTGACGATCTGCCGCGCGCGCGAACAGCGTTCGGTCAAATGGAAGCGGCCGGTCAAGCCGAAGAAGTGAGCAGGCGCGCGCCTGCCACAGCGCTCCGCAGGAATATCGAAGAAACGCGCGACACCCACGCCCCGCGCCCTGCGCGCGGGCCCGGCCGCGCCCCGTACAATCGGCCCTGTTTCCTCGACGAATGAACCCTCCCCATGTGCGGAATTGTCGGCGCCGTCGCCGCTCGTGACGTCACCCCGGTCCTGATCGAAGGGCTGCGTCGCCTGGAGTACCGCGGCTACGACTCGGCCGGCGTGGCGCTGCTCACGGCGGACGGCACGCTCCAGCGCCGGCGCGCGCAGGGCAAGGTCCAGCAGCTTGCCGATGTCATCGCCGCCACGCCGGTGCAGGGCAGGCGCGGCATCGCCCACACGCGCTGGGCCACGCACGGCGTGCCCAGCGAGCGCAACGCCCATCCGCACTTCTCGGAGGACCAGCTCGCGCTGGTCCACAACGGCATCATCGAGAACCACGAGGACCTGCGCGCCGAGCTCAAGGCGCAGGGCTACCACTTCACCTCCGAGACCGACACCGAGGTGGTGACCCACCTGCTCAACGCCTGCTTCAAGCAGAGCGGCGACCTGCTGGCCGCGATGCGCACCGCGGTGGCGCGCCTGCACGGCGCCTACGCGATGGTGGCGCTGGACCGGCGCGATCCCGACCGCCTGGTCTGCGCGCGCTCCGGCTGCCCGGTGGTGCTGGGCGAAGGCGAGGGCGCCACCCAGGGCGAGTTCTACGTGGCCTCCGACGTGCAGGCCCTGCTGCCGCAGACCCGCCAGTTCCGCTTCCTGGAAGAAGGCGACGTCGCGCAGATCACGCCGAACGGCATCCAGGTGACCGACCTGCGCGGCCGCGTGGTGGAGCGTCCGCTGCGGCAGTCGGAACTGTCCGCCGACGCCGTCGAGCGCGGCGAGTACGCCCACTACATGCTCAAGGAAATCTTCGAGCAGCCGCGCGCGCTGGGCGACACCCTGTCCGAGCGCATCAGCGGCCGCCGCGTCCTCGAGGCCGCCTTCGGCCCGCGCGCGCAGCAGATCCTGCCGCAGGTGCGCGGCGTCCACATCGTGGCCTGCGGCACCAGCTATCACGCCGGGCTGATCGCGCGCTACTACATCGAGCAGGGCGCGATCCTGCCCTGCAGCGTGGAAGTGGCCAGCGAATTCCGCTACCGGCGCCCGGTGGTGCTGCCCGGCACGCTGTTCGTGGCCATCTCGCAGTCCGGCGAGACCGCCGACACCCTGGCTGCGCTGCGCTACGCCAAGGAACTGGGCTACCTGGCCACCGCGGTGATCTGCAACGTGCCCGAGTCCTCGCTGGTGCGCGAAGCGGACATGGTGCTGATGACCCGCGCGGGACCGGAGATCGGCGTGGCCTCCACCAAGGCCTTCACCACCCAGCTCGCCGCGCTGTCTCTGCTGGGCCTGGCCCTGGCACGGCACAACGGCATGGACGCGAAGACCGAGGCCATGTACGTGCGCCAGATCGCCCACGTGCCCGAGATGGTGGAAAAGACCCTGGCGCTGGAACCGCAGATCCGCGAATGGGCCGCGCAATTCGCCGGCAAGCAGAACGCCCTGTTCCTGGGCCGCGGCCCGACCTTCCCGGTGGCCATGGAAGGCGCGCTCAAGCTCAAGGAAATCTCCTACATCCACGCCGAGGCCTATGCCGCCGGCGAACTCAAGCACGGCCCGCTGGCCCTGGTCGACGCCGACATGCCGGTGATCGCGGTGGCACCCAACAACGACCTGCTCGAAAAGCTCAAGTCCAACCTGCAGGAAGTCCGCGCGCGCGGCGGCCGCCTGTACGTCTTCGCCGACCCCAACACCGGCTTCGTCTCCGAACCCGGCATGGAAGTCCTGCTCATGCCCGAACACATCGAGGCGGTGCAGGCACCGCTGGTATATACGATTCCGCTGCAGCTGCTGGCGTATCACGTGGCGGTGATTCGCGGGACGGATGTGGATCAGCCGCGGAATCTGGCGAAGAGTGTGACGGTGGAGTGAGCGGAACTGGACCGGCCAGCATTCCGTAGACAGTCAGTTGCCGCTTAGCGCGTAGCGCCTT
>CAMLNE010000322.1 GCA_946481265.1 uncultured Panacagrimonas sp.
TCGAACGTCACCATGCCGACCACCACCTGGTTGCGCGCGTCGAACCAGACCTGCTTTTTGGACACGGGCGCGCGCGGAAACTTCGTGGGCTCGGCCTCGACGACGATCGCCTCCGGGACCAGCTCGACGGTGGTGTCCCAGAAGGTCTTGCCCGCCGCCCCGCCATGGGTGCCGTGTTCCCAGTTGTCATGCGCCGAATTCCACCCGTCCGACACGCCGGCCAGGAACGGACCGCGCCCGACGATCCGGTAGTTGCCCCAGGTATGCAGCGGGTCGCCGGCCGCCCAGGCGTCGGACAGGTATAGCGACAGGCCGGGCAGCAGCGGCTCGAAGCGCTGTTCGCTGGGAAATTGCCGTACCCGGCGAAACTCGGGGACATAGCCGTAGAGCGCCGGGAACTTGCTGTGGTCGTAGTCCCAGATGCTGAGGAATGAAGTGCCGCGAAACGAGAACGGCTTGGTGAAGAACACGCTCTGGTAGCGCAGCTTGTCTTCCTTGCCGGGCCAGTAGGGCTTGGGCTCCATCGCCACCCGGGCCACCGGCGAGAGCTCCGCCCAGCCGCCCTGGTAGTCGAACTTGACCCGGCCCTGGGCATCGATCTCCTTGAGCGACATCGCGTAGAACGAGGCGTCGTGGCGACCCCAACTCAAGGTCTGCGCGGCAAACAGTTCCACACCGTTCTTGGGATCGGGGAAGGGATTACCGCCGATCCACGGACGGCCGTCCGGCGCCACCACGTTGCCCTTGTCGTCGAAGCGCGCCTTGCCGGCGTTGGCCAGCGTGGCCTCGATGTACTCCCAGGGAGAAGTGCGCATCACGTCGGTGGTGGTCGCGGCCATCTTCAGCCTGCGCCCCTTGTTGAGAACCTGGTCGTAGCGGATCGGCTCGAGCAGATCCTTCACGTGCTCCACGTTCTGCGCCGTGATGTAGTCGCCGGCCTTGATCCGCCCGCGGGTGTAGGCCTCGATCGACAGCAGCTCGTCCGGGTAGGCCTTGCCGATGTCGCCGGTCGCGGCAATGGTTGCGCCCAGCGGCGCGAGCACGCCGGTCGACAGCACGCCGCGTGCGGCATCCGCCAGGAACTTCCGGCGGCTGTAGTTTCGGTCGAATCGAATCACGTGCGTCATGACGATCTCCGGCAGCGCTTCAGAAAAGAAGACGCCGACGAAGGGGACTTCGTCGGCGAAAGTTGCTCCGAGGGAAGGAAAGCTCGGGCAGGGCCGGATTCGGGAAAGCGGGTCGAGGACTACCCGATCTCCCGAAGCCGTTACAACTGGTAGGTGATGCGCAATCCGATCTCGTCCGCGAAGTCGATGGCGCGCTGCAGCGTGCTCTCGCCGTCGCCGTAGAGCTTGCCGTCGATGAAGTTGTAGAACAGGTCGACCGAGATGCTGCTGCCGGGATTCCACTTGATCAGCGGCTGCGCCAGGAGGCCGCCCTCCACGTCGAGCAGGAAGGCCCATTCGGCCACGTACTTGCGGTTGGGCCAGGGCTGGAAGCCGGCGAACACGAGGTAGTTGGCGCTCTTGAGCCCGGACGAGGTCTGCGGATCGGTGTTGCCCAGATTGCCGCCGTATCCCGCCAGGTTCAGGCCGACCAGGTCGCTGTCGCTGCGATGCATGCCCTGGAACACCAGGTAGGCCGCCGGGAACTCGTCCGTCCAGCGATGCCACTTCTCCGCGACCAGCGTGACGATGTACTCGTCGTCGCGCAGGAACTTGTTGCTCAGACCTTTGTGCGTGAACACGCGCTCCGGCGTGTACTGCACTTCCAGGTTGAGGATGAACTGGTTCCAGAACGAGGTGTTGTCCTCCGTCTCGGTCACGTAGCTGGCGCCCAACCCGTAGACCTGCTCGCGGAAGTAGTCGCGCTGCACGTGACCGCGCAGGGAGCCACCGGAGCCCACGAAAAAGGTGTTGAGCAGGTGGCTGGCCTCGTCGAAGCCGTTCACTTCCGAGGCGAACGCGTCGCGCAGCGCCGGGAACTCGCGGATGGCCGTGTTCAGGGCCTCCAGGCCGTCGAGACGCACGCTTGCCGCCGTTGCGAACCATTCGCGGTCGCTGTAGATGCCACCAGGCCCGACCGTGAACGGCGAGTTCGCCAGCGCCTCACCGATCGACGAATACATGCGGCAGGTCGAGGGGCTGTCGGTCGGCAGCCCCAGGCAGGGCGGACGCGCGGCATACGCCAGTTCGACCTGGCCACCGACGGCGCCGTACAGGCCCTTTTCGATGCCGCTCCTGGCCCAGCTGAAGGCACCCAGCGGGTTGTAGCGGCTCACCGCCATCGCCTGCCAGCCCCAGTTGCCGAAGTCGCTCTTGATGCGCACGCCGAAGTCGAGCTTCTTGTCGTAGTTGCCGCTGAAGTAGTTGTCGAGCGGCCGGTAGAACTGCGACGGGATGACGTTGTAGGGCGTGTTGGGGTTGGTGAGGATGTCGGGCTGGAACTTGCCGATGTAGCTGTCCACCACCATCGCGTCGGTGGCCTGCAAGGTGGCGCGCAGGGCGAGCTTGGGAACGCGCTCGTCCTCGAACTCTTCCACCGCACGGTCGATCACCAGGTGACGGCGCAGGTCCAGACCGTTGGCGACGTCGAAGGTGCGGAAGAAGATGGCCTGGCCCCAGGCGATCTGCTGGTTGCCGAAGCGGATGTCGTAGCTGCCGGACTTGTAGTTGAGGATCAGCGTGCCGAAGTCCAAGAAATAATCACGGCCGGCGATCTCGAGCGGGTTGATGTTCCGGCCGTTACGTCCCTTCGCCTCGTAGTAGTTGACCCTGCCGGTGTCGGCGTAGCGGTCGCCGCCGCCACCCCAGATGCCGCCCTGGTCGCCCGATACCTGGCTGGCGTCGAATTCGTCGTAGATGGTCGGGTCGTAAAGCGCACGCACACGCGCGTTCAGGCGCAGGTTGCGCGTGAACTTCATGTCCATTTCGCCCGTGAATCGGAAGACGGTGTAGTTCATCTCCAGGTCGTCCTGGCCGATGCGCTCGCTGCGGCGGATCGAATCGGCGTAGGGAGGAATGGCGGGAAACGGCAGGTTCCAGTCCAGCGCCGTGCCGGGAATCAGGCCCGGCACGATGGCGTTCACGGCGTTCGCCGCAATGCCGGTGCTCAGCGCCGGCGGGATGTAGGCCTGGCGTTGGACGAGCACGTCCTGGAACGGGACGTTGGTCTGGTTGTTCGGGTTCTGGAACTTGGTGGTGCGGTACGCGGCGTCGGCGCGAAACACGCCGTTGAATGTCGTCTTGTCCAAGATGTCCGTGAAGAATCCCTCGCTTTCTCCATCGGCCCGCACGAGGCCGGAACAGGCCATCAGCGCTGCACCCACGGCGATCGCCCGCCGGCTACGGGTTCCAGATTTCATTGCTCTCACTCCCTTTGATATTTCCAGACGTTGTTCGACGAGCGGATGCCGGCGCTCAAGGCGCGAGCCTGAGGATCCGGCCGCTATGTCCCACCGCGATGACCTCGCCTGCGCGTGCAGACGCCCCATGGCCGAGCCCCGTGTACCAGTTGATGTTGAAATCCAGCGCATCGAGCCGGTTCCAGGTCAGGCCGTTGTCCGGACTGCGCACGGCGATGCGCTGACCGATTGCCACCACCTGGCCATCGGCGAACGAGTCCACGCTGAAGAGGTTGGCGTCGAACGGCGTCTTCACGTAGCCCCAGCTGTGGCCGTTGTCCGCGGTGCGCGCCACCAGGCCGGACTGCCCCACCGCGTAGCCCATGCCATCCGCCCGGATGCTCATGGCAAAGAAGGTTGGCGCCGCCTCGCCCGACTCCGACGGGTGCCGGTAGACGATGTCCCAGCAGATGCCACCATCCGGCGAGCGCATCAACTGGCCGTATTCGCCGCCGATCAGGACGATGCCGTCCTCCTGGACATCGACGACATAGTTGGTCGGCTCGTCCCGCAGCAGCGCGGTGTCGCCTTCGCCAGAGTCGTAGAGGGTCGCCCAGTTTGGCGCCACCGATTCCCAGGTCTCCCCGCCATCGGTCGACTTCAGCAAGGTGCCGAACGCGCCGGTGATGAAGGCCAGGCCATTCTTGTTGATGTCGACCTGCAGCAGGCGGCGGTCCGTGCCGCTGTCGACCTTGCGCCATTTGCCGCTGCCGTCGTTGACCAGGATCAGGCCCATCTGGCCCACCGCGATGCTGCGTACACCATTGCTGGCGACGTCGATCATCGCCAGCTCGGTGGGCGGCGCTTCGCGCGTCCAGGTCTTGCCGGCATCGGCACTGCGCATGATGAGGCCGCCCTCGCCGACCGCGATGCCCTGGTCGGCCTCGAACTCCACCGCGAAGAGACGGTCGTGCGGCGTCTCATGACTGATCACGACGTTGCGATCGTCCTGGGCATCGAGTGCTGCCTGCAGGCCGAAACTGAGGGTCGCGAGGGTCGCAAGCGCGATCACCGGCAAGGGAATTCTCATGGCGGGTCATCCACCGGATGGAAAAGTAGAGCGATCGGGATGCAGGGCGGCGGGATCCGCCGCCCTGCCGGATTACGACAGACCGCTCAGGCGCGGCCGAGCGACTGGATTCCCTGCGCGGTGCAGTAGGTGTCGAACAGCCAGTCCGGATCGGCGCGGAAGTTGGCC
>CAMLNE010000323.1 GCA_946481265.1 uncultured Panacagrimonas sp.
CCACGACATCGACGACGGCCTGCGCGCGGGCCTGCTGAGCATCGAGCAGTTGCGCAGCGTCCCGCTGTTCGCCCGCCACCACGACGCCGCCTGTGCGCTGCACCGCAACATGAGTCCCAAGCAGGAGCGGCACGAGACGATCCGCCGCATCATCAGCGCGCTGGTCAGCGACCTGGTCGACGCGAGCCGCCAACGCATCGAGGCAGCCCGCCCGTCGGACATCGACGCGGTGCGCCACCAGCCGCAGCCGCTGATCGGCTACAGCGAGGCGATCCAGCAGGACAATCGCCTGATGAAGCGCTTCCTGCGCGAAAACCTGTACATGCATCATCAGGTCTACCGCGTGATGAGCAAGGCGCGCAGCGTGGTGCGCGATCTGTTCGGCGCGCTGTTTTCCGATCCGCGGTTGATGCCGCCCGAATTCTTCGTCCAATCGCATCGCCTGGAGCAGCGCCACGGACCCGCGGGCCGCGCGCGGGCGGTGGCGGACTACATCGCCGGCATGACCGACCGCTACGCCCTGGACGAGCATGAGCGATTGTTCGACCCGCGACGCCTGCGCTAGCCGGAGCGACCCGACGTCATGGCAAGGCTGCCGCGTCTGACGGTTCCCTATTTCCCACATCACGTGATCCAGCGCGGCAATGACCGCCAGCCGATCGTGCGCGATGGCGCGGATCACGAGCGTCTGCTGGGCCTGCTCGGCGATTACGCGGTGCGGGAGAAGGTGGCCATTCACGCCTACGTGCTGATGAGCAATCACTTCCACCTGCTGGCCACGCCATGCACGCTCACCGGCCTGCCGCGGATGATGCAGGGCCTCGGTCGCAGTTACGTGCAGTACTTCAACAAGCGGTACCAGCGCACCGGCACGCTGTGGGAAGGCCGCTATCGCGCCACGCCGGTGCAGAGCGAGCGCTACTGCCTGGCCTGCATGGCCTACATCGATCTCAACCCGGTGCGTGCCGGGATGGTCAGGCGGCCGGAGGAGTATCCATGGTCCAGCCATGCCCATTACCGCGGTATGCGGGTCGATCGGCTGCTGACTGCGCCACCCGTGTACTGGCAGCTCGGCAACACGCCGTTCGAGCGCGAGGCGCGTTATGGCGAACTGGTCGAGCAGGGTCTGGACGCCGACACCCAGCGGCTGCTCACCGATGCCACGCTCAAGGGCTGGGCGCTCGGCGATCCGCGGTTTCTACAGCAACTCAGAGCACAGACTTCGCGACGGCTCGTCCAGGAGCGGCCCGGCCGGCGCGCGAAAAAAGCGAGCATCGGTCAGATAACCGACTGATTTGTCTCTCTCAGTAATCTGTCCCCAAATTAAAATAAAGGAGACAGAAGGAAAAAGAATTGGAATCTGACCCCATTTATTTTTCTTGGCAGTGATGTTGCAGCGCACTAAGCTCCTGCTCCCGCCAGCCAGATATCGAGGGTGTGCCCATGGCGCACGGTCAGGATCTCCAGCAACACGCGCAGGACCACGGGCTGTACCACCGGTCCCACGAGCACGACGCCTGCGGCATCGGCTTCATCGCCCACATCAAGGGTGACAAGAGCCACGCGATCGTCGACCAGGGTCTGAAGATCCTGCGCAACCTCGAGCACCGCGGTGCGGTGGGTGCCGACAAGCTGATGGGCGACGGCGCCGGCATCCTGATCCAGGTCCCGGATGCCCTGTACCGCGACGAGATGGCTGCGCAGGGGGTCGAGCTGCCGCCCCTGGGCGAGTACGGCGTCGGCATGATCTTCCTGCCCAAGGAACACGCCTCGCGCATCGCCTGCGAGCAGGAGATCGAGCGCGCCGTGGCGGAGGAAGGCCAGGTCGTGCTCGGCTGGCGCGATGTGCCGGTGGACCGCGACATGCCGATGTCGCCGACCGTGCGCGAGAAGGAGCCGGTAATCCGCCAGGTCTTCATCGGCCACGGGCCCGACATCACCGTCACCGACGCGCTGGAGCGCAAGCTGTACGTGATCCGCAAGGCCGCCGGCCATGCCATCCGCGAGCTGAACCTTCGCCACGGCAAGGAATTCTTCGTGCCGTCGATGTCGGCCCGCACGGTCGTCTACAAGGGCCTGCTGCTGGCCGACCAGGTCGGCATCTACTACAAGGACCTGCGCGACGAGCGCTGCGTCTCCGCGCTGTCGCTGGTGCACCAGCGTTTCTCGACCAACACCTTCCCGGAGTGGCCGCTGGCGCATCCGTACCGGCTGATCGCGCACAACGGCGAGATCAACACGGTCAAGGGCAATTTCAACTGGATGCGCGCCCGCGAGGGCGTGATGAAGTCGGCCGAACTGGGCGACGATCTCAAGAAGCTGTTCCCGCTGATCTACGAGGGGCAGTCCGACACCGCCTGCTTCGACAACGCGCTCGAACTGCTGGTGATGGCCGGCTACCCGATCGCGCAGGCGATGATGATGATGGTGCCGGAGGCGTGGGAGAACCACACGCTGATGGACGAGAACCGTCGCGCGTTCTACGAGTATCACGCCTCGATGATGGAGCCCTGGGACGGCCCGGCGGCGCTGGCCTTCACCGACGGCCGCTACATCGGTGGCACGCTCGATCGCAACGGCCTGCGGCCCGCGCGCTTCATCGTCACCGACGATGACCTGGTCGTGATGGCCTCGGAGTCCGGCGTGCTGCCGATCCCCGATGCACGCATCACCAAGAAGTGGCGCCTGCAGCCCGGCAGGATGTTCCTGATCGACCTCGAGGAAGGTCGCATCATCGACGACGAGGAGCTGAAGGACGCCTACGCCTCGGCCGAGCCCTACAAGGCCTGGATCAACCGCGTGCGCATCAAGCTCGATGAGCTCAAGCCGCCCAAGGGCGCAACGCTGGCGCCCGAGGAGAAGTCCGCGGTATCGCTGCTCGACCGGCAGCAGGCCTTCGGCTACACGCAGGAGGATGTGCGCATCGTGCTGGCGCCGATGCTGACCGACGGCGAGGAAGCCACCGGATCGATGGGCAACGACTCGCCGCTGGCGGTGATGTCGAACAAGAACAAGCTGCTCTACAGCTACTTCAAGCAGCTCTTCGCGCAGGTCACCAACCCCCCGATCGACCCGATCCGCGAGGCCATGGTGATGTCGCTGGTCAGCTTCATCGGGCCCAAGCCGAACCTGCTCGACACGGCCAACCTGAATCCGCAGATGCGGCTCGAGGTCGGCCAGCCGATCCTCGACTTCTCGGACATGGCCAAGCTGCGCGCCATCTCCCTGCACACGCGCGGCAAGTTCAAGTCGCATGAGCTGTCGATCTGCTATCCGGCCGCCTGGGGTAACGAAGGCGTCGAAGCGCGCCTGGCGTCGCTGTGCGCGCAGGCGGTGGACGCGATCAGGGATGGACACAACATCCTGATCCTGTCGGACCGCATGACGGATGCGGACAAGGTCGCGATCCCGGCGTTGCTGGCGACCAGCGCGATCCACCTGCACCTGGTGGCCAAGGGCCTGCGCACCGAGACGGGCCTGGTCGTGGAGACCGGTTCGGCGCGCGAGGTACATCACTTCGCGCTGCTCGGCGGCTACGGCGCCGAGGCCATCCATCCCTACCTGGCGATGGAAACGCTGGCCGACATGGCGCGCAACAGGCCGGACATGACGTCCGACAAGGCGGTCGCCAACTTCAAGAAGGCCATCAACAAGGGGTTGATGAAGGTGATGTCCAAGATGGGCATCAGCACCTGGATGTCGTACTGCGGCGCGCAGATCTTCGAGGCGATCGGCCTCAACCGGGTGTGCATCGACAAGTACTTCACCGGCACGCCCTCGAACGTGGAAGGCATCGGCGTGTTCGAGATCGCCGAGGAGGCGCTGCGCCTGCACCGGCTCGCGTTCGGCAACGATCCCACACTGGCCAGCATGCTCGACGCCGGTGGCGAATACGCATTCCGCGTGCGCGGCGAAGAGCACATGTGGACGCCGGACGCGATCGCCAAGCTGCAGCACTCGACGCGCTCGAACAGCTATTCCACCTACAAGGAATATGCGCAGATCATCAACGACCAGAGCCGGCGCCACATGACGCTGCGCGGCCTGTTCGAATTCAAGTTCGATCCGACCAGGGCGATCCCGATCGATGAGGTCGAGCCGGCCAAGGAGATCGTCAAGCGCTTCGCCACGGGCGCGATGTCGCTGGGCTCGATCAGCACCGAGGCGCATGCCACGCTGGCGGTGGCGATGAACCGCATCGGCGGCAAGTCCAATACTGGCGAGGGCGGTGAGGACCCGGCGCGCTATCGCCTGGAGAAGAAGGGCATCGTCATCAAGGACGGCGACACGATGGCATCGATCATCGGCCGCGAGCAGGTCGAGGCCGAGATCCCGCTCAAGAATGGCGACTCGCTGCGCTCGCGCATCAAGCAGGTCGCGGCGGGGCGCTTTGGCGTGACCACCGAGTACCTGACCTCGGCCGACCAGATCCAGATCAAGATGGCGCAGGGAGCCAAGCCCGGCGAAGGTGGCCAGCTGCCGGGCAAGAAGGTGTCCGAGTACATCGCCAAGCTGCGCTTCTCGGTGCCCGGCGTGGGTCTGATCTCGCCGCCGCCGCACCACGACATCTATTCGATCGAGGATCTGGCGCAGCT
>CAMLNE010000324.1 GCA_946481265.1 uncultured Panacagrimonas sp.
GGTCGGGTCAGTGACGACGCTGCGGGCGACGTCGGTGAGGCGCAGGTGGTTGCGCAAGAACAAGCGATCGTCCTCGTGCCGGCCTGCATTGCCGCGGCGATGATCCGCTCTGCGACTTGAAGGCGAGCGACACGCCACTTCGCTGCCGTAGCCGACTTCATCGGCGATGCGCTTGAGCGAGCGTCCCTGGGGCGATGCGCGCTGGCCAGCGCCACCGGCCAGTGCTGCAGGTACGCACCGGGCGTGCAGCCCGGCGTCTCGCGGAAGGTGTCAGGCAGCGTCGCGCGCGGCGCGTCGCAGGGCGGCCCGCGCCAGCAGCCGCGTCGAATCGAGTGTGGGCAGGCAGGCGTTGCCGTCATCGATCACCAGGGGAAGCTCGGTGCATCCGAGGATGACCGCATCGCAGCCTGCCTGGTCGAGGCGTTCGATCGTCTCCAGCAGGAACCGGATCGAGGGTTCGCGCACATGTCCGGGAACCAGCTCTTCCATGATGATCCGCCCCACTTCGCGCCGGTCGTCGGCGTTCGGCCTGACCAGGTCAAGGCCCTGGCCGGCGAGTTTGGTCGGGTAGACATCGCTCTCGACGAGCCAGGTCGTCCCGAGCAGCCCCAGTCGGCGATGGCCGCCCGCCCTGGCCTGTTCGACGACGCAATCGGCGATGTGCAGCCAGGGCGTATCGATGCGTTCCGTGACCCAGTCGTAGGCCTGGTGGAAGGTGTTGTCGGGGCAGATCAGCAGCTGCGCGCCGATGCGGGTCAGCTTGCGGGCGGAATCGAGCATCAGTTCACCGACGCCGACCAGGTCACCCCGCTCGAGGCACGCGACGTAGCCTGCCAGCGACGGGGTATGCATGGACACCTCGGGGTGGCCGTGCGCGCCGAAGTAGCCGGCCCCTTCCTGGCAGATCGTGCGGTAGCACAGCGCGGCGCCTTCCGCCGAACCACCCACGATTCCGAGATGCAGCGCCATGGACAGCCTCCGGGTGCAGGGAGAGCGCGCCGGCCGTGAACCTCCGGCCCTGTTGCGCGCCTGGAGCGGGCGCGGCCGCGCACTCCCATCGATCTCCCAGTCTATTCGGCGCGTGACGTGGTGTGACGCGCGCCAGCGACGATGCGAGCCTAATCGATTCCCCGTGTCGCGCATTTCCCGTCAGCCGGCGTCTGCCTGCCTCCATTGCCGCGGCGATGCTCCGCTCTGCGCCTTGAAGGCACGCGACAACGCCGCCTCGCTGCCGTAGCCGACCTCGTCGGCGATGCGCTTGAGCGGGCGTCCCTGACGCAGTGCGCGCTGCGCCAGCGCCACCCGCCATTGCTGCAGGTACGCACCGGGCGTGCATCCCAAAGTGTCGCGGAAGGCGTTGGCGAACACGCTGCGCGACATGCCCGCTTCCGCGGCAAGCGTGTCCAGCGACCAGGCCTGCGCCGGGCGTTCGTGCATCGCCACCAGCGCCAGCCGCAGGCGCGGATGGGCGAGACCGCCCAGCAGCCCGACTTGTGCCTGACCGGTTTCCATCAGCTGGCGCAGGATCTGGATCACGGCGACTTCGAACAGCCGGTCGACCAGTGCCTGGCGCCCGCATCGCTGATCGAACGCTTCCTCGAAGAGCAGGCCCAGCACGCCGTCGAGGCCTTCGATGTCCGCCAGTGGCAGGCACACGAAAGCGGGCAGGGTGGCGGCGATCGGGTTGGCGGCGCCGCCCTCGAACCGGAGATTGGCGCAGGTCAGGTCCGCGCCGGTGTCGGGATCGGTGATGAAGCGATGCGCCATCGGCCGCGGGTAGAGCAGCAGGCTGGGCGTGTCGATGCGCAGCGCCGTGGTGCCGTCGTGGACCACCTCGACCACGCCACGGCGGACGAAGTGCAGCTGCCCGGTGCCTGCTTCTGCGGCGAGGTCGTTGATCCCGCACAGCGTGCCGGTGTGGAACATCCGGGCGCTGACCGGGAACCGGTCCAGCAGGGCTTCCAGCCGATCGGCCATCGAATACTCCAAGTCAAGTTTTCTGGATTTTACGACGCAAATCGTCCCGAATTCCGCCCAAAGTAGCCCTACCGGCACGTAACGTCCACCCACCCGCCGGAAAGGAAACCGATCCATGAGCATCCAGAACATTCTCTACACCGCACAGGCCACGGCCGTCGGCGGGCGCGAAGGCCGCGCCGTCAGTTCCGACGGCGTCCTCGATGTCGCCCTGTCCACGCCCCGCGAACTCGGCGGCGCCGGCGGCCCCGGCACCAATCCGGAGCAGCTGTTCGCTGCGGGCTATTCGGCCTGCTTCCTGAGCGCGCTGAAGTACGTGGCCGGCCAGGAAAAGACCGCGCTGCCGGCCGAGAGCCAGGTCACCGGACGGGTCGGGATCGGCCCGATCCCCACCGGCTTCGGCATCCAGGCCGAACTGACCATCAGCGTGCCCGGCATGTCGCGCGAGCGGCTGCAGGCGCTGGTCGACAAGGCCCATGTCGTGTGCCCGTACTCGAACGCCACGCGCGGAAACATCGATGTCTCGCTGTTGCTCGCCGATTGAACGGCGCTGCGCGCGTAACCCCATTTCCTACGACCCCTGTTTCGGAGACCGCCATGAATACTTTCACCCGCCTGCTCGGCACCGCCATCCTCGCGATGGCGAGCGCCACCACCCTGGCTGCCGACGGCAACGGCAATGCTGCGCCGGCGACACCCGCTTCCGCAGTCGCGCGCACCTCGGACTACCTGACCACGCCGGACGGCACCCGCCTTTACTACAAGGACTGGGGCCGCGGCCAACCCGTCGTCTTCAGCCACGGCTGGCCGCTGGACTCGGACAGCTGGGAGGCGCAGATGCTGTTCCTGGCCGACCACGGTTATCGCGTCATCGCCCATGACCGTCGCGGCCACGGCCGGTCGAGCCAGCCCTGGGACGGCAACGACATGGACCATTACGCGGACGATCTGGCGACCGTCATCGATACGCTCGATCTCAAGGACGCGGTGCTGGTCGGCTTCTCCACCGGCGGCGGCGAAGTGGCGCGCTATATCGGACGTCACGGCACCGCACGCGTGCGCAAGGTGGTGCTGGTCAGCGCGGTGACGCCGCTGATGCTGAAGACGCCCGCCAATCCGGGCGGCCTGCCGATCGAGGTCTTCGACGGTCTGCGCAAGGCTTCGCTGCAGAACCGCTCGCAGCTGTACCGCGACCTGGCATCGGGCCCGTTTTTCGGCTTCAACCGCCCGGGTGCCAAGCCGTCGCAGGGGCTGATCGACGCGTTCTGGATGCAGGGCATGCTCGGCGGCCACAAGAACACCTACGATTCGATCGCGGCGTTCTCGGCCACCGACTTCACCCAGGATCTCAAGCGCTTCGACGTGCCGACGCTGATCATCCACGGCGACGACGACCAGGTCGTGCCGATCGATGCATCCGCGCGCGCCGCGGCCAAGCTGGTCGAGGGCGCGCGGCTGATCGAGTATTCGGGCGCGCCGCACGGCATCGCCGATACCCACCGGGATCGTCTCAACAACGATCTGCTGGAGTTCATCCGGCAGTAGATCCTGGCCGGCCACCGACCGCATGCGTGCGGTCGGTGAAGCCGGTGCCGGACGCCAGGAACCGCCTAGCGACCCGGCGTCTGCTGCAGGAGCTGCTGCGGCCGGGCCTGTTCTTCGTACGCGCGCACCAGGTTGTGCTGGTCGGTCTGGTACACGGTGTCGCGCATGTCCGGCGCAGGCGCGCTGGCATCGACCTGGGCGCGGAAACCGGGCGTGGTGCCGGCGACGAAGATCTGGTCGCCTCGCAGCGCCACCGCGCCGAGCTGGTCGACGCGTTCGATGCCGGCGCTTTTGGCCGCAAGCAGCACTTCGGCGACCTTGGTATCCGACACCTCGGCCGGCAGCTGCCGGCGCAGCGCATCGAAGTAGGCGCGGTCGGGGTGCTGGTCGGGGTAGCGCTCGCGCGACTGGTCCTGCACACGCGACACATCCTGGTTGATCCGGTCGACGTCATCGGACGTCACCAGTTCGCGCTGCGGATGGCCCTGCGGCAGGCGCAGTCTCGGGTCGTCGGGGAACAATTGCCGCAAGCGCGGGTCGTGCAGGCCAGTGACCAGTTCACCGCGCTGCAGTGCTGCATAGGCTTCCCGGGCCAGCGCATCGCTGCCCGATGTGTCATCGCCGATGCGGCGCCCGGCCTCATTGTTCCACAGGTCCATGCGGTGCTCGTAGGGATCGTTCGGATGCGCCGGTCCGATCTCGGCGTCGTCGCCGAAACGCCGTGCCAGCCACTGCTGGCCCAGCGCGATCTGGGTGACGCGACCACTGGTGTAGGCGTGGCGGAACGCGTCGAGCGCGTCGTTGTGGCCCTGCGGCTGGAAGCTGCCGTCCGCCCGCCGTGCCAGCGTCACGCCGCTGAGCTGTTCGTAGTACCGATAAGCTTCCTGCTCGATTTCCCGCTTGGCGCCCTTGGGATCGGTGATGTCGACCATAGCGTTAACAGGCCCTACTTGTCCTTGTCTGCCTTCTGGAATTCGATCGGCCCCTGATAGCCCGGATATTTCTTCCTGACCCGGATCCGGTCGCCCGGTGCGACGCAGGCATCCT
>CAMLNE010000325.1 GCA_946481265.1 uncultured Panacagrimonas sp.
GGGCAAGAACTGGCTGGCCTACGGCCGCAATTTCTACGAGCAGCGCTACAGCCCGTTGACGCAGATCGACACCGACAGCGTCAGGAAGCTGGGCTTGGAATGGTCGATGGCCCTGCCCAAGGATCGCTCGCTGCTCGGCACGCCGATCGTCGTCGACGGGATTCTCTACTTCTCCGGTAGCTGGAGCGTGACGCGCGCGATCGAGGCCAAGACCGGGAAGCTGCTCTGGGAGTTCGACCCGAAATCGATCGAGCACGCGGGTGACCGCCTGCGCATCATGTGGGACTCCAACCGCGGCCTGGCCTACTGGAAGGGCACGATCGTGATCTGCACGATCGACGGGCGCCTGATCGCGCTCGACGCCAAGACCGGCAAGCAGCGCTGGAGCACGCAGACCACCGATCCGAGCAAGCCGCTGTACATCTCCGGACACCCCAAGGTCTTCCGCGGCCTGGTCATCATCGGCAACGGCGGTACCGAGTTCGGCGCGTCGCGCGGCTACGTGTCGGCCTACCACATCACGAGCGGCAAGCTGGCCTGGCGCTGGTACGTGGTGCCCGGCAATCCGGCCGACGGCTTCGAGGACGCCTCGCAGGAGATGGCGGCCAAGACCTGGACCGGCGAGTGGTGGAAGTACGGCGGTGGCGGCAATGTCTGGAACGGCATCACCTACGACCCGGAGTTCAACCAGGTCCTGCTCGGCACCGGCAACGGCTCGCCGTGGAACCGCAAGGTGCGCAGCCCGGGTGGCGGCGACAACCTCTTCCTGTGCTCGATCGTCGCGCTCGACGCCGACACCGGCAAGTACAAGTGGCACTACCAGACGGTTCCGGGCGAGACCTGGGACTACAACTCCAGCATGGACATCGTGCTGGCGGACCTGGACATCAACGGCAAGAAGACCAAGTCGCTGCTGCACGCGCCGAAGAACGGCTTCTTCTACGTGCTCGACCGCTCCAACGGCAAGCTGCTGACCGCCGAGATGATCGCCAAGGTGACCTGGGCCACGGGCATCGACATGAAGACCGGCCGTCCCATCGAGGCCGAGGGCGCGCGTTACGAGGATGGCGAGGAGGTCGTGTGGCCGGGTCCGCTCGGGGCACACAACTGGCACGCCATGTCGTTCAGCCCGAAGACCGGGCTGGTCTACATCCCCAAGCAGGAGCAGCCGGCGCAGTTCAACGACACCAAGATCAAGATGGTCGACTGGCGTTCGCCGTACTTCGCCACCGACACGGCGGTCGGCATGGGTCTGGAAAACGACGTCCCGCCCAACGTGTCGAGCAGCAGCCTGATGGCCTGGGACCCGGTCAAGCAGATCAAGGTCTGGGAGCAGCCGCAGCCTGAGTTCTGGAACCCCGGCACGATGGTCACCGCCGGCGACGTCGTGTTCCAGGGCAGCATCGATGGCAGCTTCTCGGCCTACCACGCGGTCACCGGCGAGAAGCTCTGGAGCGTGAATCTGGGTTCGGGCATCAGCGCGCCGCCGATCACTTACGAGGTCGACGGCAAGCAGTACGTCTCGCTGCTGGTCGGCTTCGGCGGTGCCGGCGTGTCCTTCGTCGGCGGCGAGGCACTGCGCCGCTTCGGCTGGGCCTACGGCGCGCAGGTGCGCCAGCTCTACACCTTCGCGCTCGACGGAAAGGCTGCGCTGCCCAAGGTCGGCGACCCGGTGGTCCCGAAGCCGCTCGTGCCGGCCGATTTCAAGGTCGATCCCGATAAGACTGCCAAGGGCGAGGCGCTGTACATCGGCCACTGCTCGATGTGTCACGGCGCGGGCGCCGCCTCGGGCGGCTATGCGCCGGACCTGCGCGCGTCCCCGCTGTTCGCGTCGCCGCCGGCGATGACGGCGGTCGTGCGTGACGGCATGAAGGTGCCCAACGGCATGCCGGCCTTCAAGGAGCTCACCGATGCCGACCTGGAGGATCTGCAGCACTTCGTGCGCAGCCGCGCCGAGCTCACCGTGAAGCCGGCCTCCGAGGCGAAGAAGAGCGACTAGCCGGGCGGGCCACGGCCCGCCGCGAGTATCGACAGGGAAGGGAGCCTAGTGCTCCCTTCTTTCTATGTCGTCGGCGATCCAGCGCAACGGGTCGGCCGCATCGCCCAGCGGCGAGAGGGCGGCGCGCGCACCGGCGAACAGTTCGGTCGCGCGCTCCTTGGCGGCGCGCAGTCCCAGGACCGCGGGGTAGGTCGATTTCTGCCGCGCCTCGTCCCGGCCCGCGGTCTTGCCCAGGTTCGCGGTGCTGCCCTCGACGTCCAGGACGTCGTCCTGGATCTGGAAGGCCAGGCCGATGCACTTGCCGTAGCGATCGAGCAGTTCGCAGTGCGCCGGGTCCAGGCCGGATCCGGCCTGACAGGCCAGCCGCAGGCAGGCGCGGATCAATGCACCGGTCTTGTGGATGTGCAGCGCCTCGAGTTCCGCCAGGGTGAGCTGCTTGCCCTCGGATGCCAGGTCGATCGCCTGGCCGCCGACCATGCCGCGCGAGCCGGCGGCCTCGGCGAGCGTCTCGACCATGCGCACGCGTTGAAGGGGATCAAGGGTCTCCTCCTGCGCCAGCACCTGGTACGCCAGTGCCTGCAGCGCATCGCCGACCAGGATGGCGGTGGCCTCGTCGTAGCGGCGATGCACGGTCGGCTGGCCGCGGCGCAGGTCGTCGTCGTCCATCGAGGGCAGGTCGTCGTGGACCAGCGAGTAGGCGTGGATCAGTTCGACCGCGCAGGCGGCTGCGTCTACCGCCTGCGCGGGCAGGCCAAGCGTCTGCGCAGCGGCGTAGACGATCAGGGGGCGCAGGCGCTTGCCGCCGGCCGTGGCGTAGTGCATCGCCTCGTGCAGGCGCGCGGGATACTGGTTGGACGGGGGCAGGCGCTGGTCGAGCGCGCGTCCCAGGCGCGAGCGGTAATCCTCCACCCGCGCCTCGAATGCGGCACCGGTCATGTCGGTCGGCCGTCCTTGGGAGGCGTTTCGCCCAGGAGGTTGCGGACCTTGAGTTCCGCGCTGTCGAGCGAGGTACGGCAGGAGCGCGCGAGCAGGGTGCCGCGCTCGAACAGGTTCAGCGATTCCTCCAGCCGCAGGTCGCCCTTTTCCATGCGCGCGACGATCGATTCGAGCTCCTGCATCTCCTGCTCGAACCGCGCCACCGCATCCTCGCCGGTGTCGACGGGTTCGGCGGGACCAGGCCGCCCGGCCGTTTCGAGCGGCAAGGTCGGCACGGGGGGGTCGGCGCGTTTGGGCATGGCTCGCGGGTCGGCGAATCGGGCGGCCTAGTTTACGCCGCAGCGCGGTTGCGGGGCTCCGAACCATCCGCTACGGTTCGCGCCGCCCCCGACCCTGAATGCGCTGTCCATGCGATCCCGCTGCATGCGGCCAAGCGGACCTGCGCTGCCCGTCGCGGCCCTCGCTGCACCCTCGGTCCCAACCAGGGTCATCCCCTTTCCCGCGCCGCGGGCGAGGGACATTGGCATCGTTTCGCGACAGACACGTTCATGGCCGACTCCAAGAATTACGGCGTAGAGACCATCGAGGTCCTGCAGGGGCTCGATCCGGTGCGCAAGCGCCCGGGCATGTACACCGACACCACGCGACCCAACCACATGGCGCAGGAAGTCATCGACAACGCGGTCGACGAGGCGCTGGCCGGGCATGCCTCGAAGCTCGAGGTCACGGTGTTTGCGGATGGCTCGCTGCAGGTCTCCGACGACGGCCGCGGCATGCCGGTCGACATCCACCCGGAGCACAAGCTCAGCGGCGTCGAGCTGATCCTGACCAAGCTGCACTCGGGCGCGAAGTTCTCGAACAAGATGTACCAGTTCTCCGGCGGCCTGCACGGCGTGGGCGTGAGCGTGGTCAACGCCCTGTCGTCGAAGCTCGAGGTGAGCGTGTGTCGCGGTGGTGGCGAGCACGCGATGGAGTTCCGCGACGGCAACCGGCACACCGTGCTGCGCCAGGTCGGCACGGTGCCGAAGTCGCGCACCGGCACGACGGTGCGCTTCTGGCCGGACCCGAAGTACTTCGACACGCCCAAGTTCGCGCTGCCGAGGCTCAAGCAGGTGCTGCGGGCCAAGGCCGTGCTGTGCCCGAACCTGCGCGTGAGCCTCGACGACCAGATCAACAACGAGCAGATCGTCTGGCAGTTCCAGAACGGCCTGATCGACTACCTGAAGGATTCGCTCAGCGGCCTGGAGACGCTGCCTGCCGAGCCCTTCGTCGGTCGCTTCAAGGGTGAGCGGGAGGAAGCCGACTGGGCGCTGCTGTGGATCAACGGCGACGGTCCGGGCGAACCGATCGCCGAGTCCTACGTCAACCTGATCCCGACCGCGCAGGGCGGAACCCATGTCAACGGCCTTCGCACCGGACTGACCGAGGCCATCCGCGAGTTCTGCGAGTTCCGCAACCTGCTGCCACGCGGCCTCAAGCTGTCGCCTGAAGACGTCTGGCAGGGCTGCGCCTACGTGCTCAGCGTGAAGATGCAGGATCCGCAGTTCGCCGGCCAGACCAAGGAGCGCCTGTCGTCGCGCGAGACCGCGGCCTTCGTCTCGGGCGTGG
>CAMLNE010000326.1 GCA_946481265.1 uncultured Panacagrimonas sp.
ATCGAGTACGGCATGATGCAGGCGATCGCCGAGGGCTTCGACATCATGCGCAACGTATCGAAAGCCAGCATTCCCGAGAACCGCCGCTACGATCTGAATCTGGCCGACATCGCCGAGGTCTGGCGCCGCGGCAGCGTGGTGTCGTCGTGGTTGCTTGATCTGACCGCGGAGGCGCTGGCCGAGAACCCCACGCTGTCCAGGTTCGAGGGCGTGGTCGAGGATTCCGGCGAGGGCCGCTGGACGGTGCAGGCCGCCATCGAGGAGGCCGTGCCCGCCGAGGTGCTGACCGCAGCTCTCTATACGCGCTTCCGCTCGCGGCAGGAGCACACGTTCGCAGAGAAGGTGCTGTCCGCCATGCGCTACAAGTTCGGCGGCCACGTCGAGAGGAAGGACTGAGCGCATGTGGGCGATCGTGCCGCTGAAGGCGCCGCAGGCCGCGAAGTCGCGGCTGGCGACGGTGCTGTCCCCGGCCGAGCGGCGCGAGCTGTTCTACGGGCTCGCACGGCGCGTCATCGACGCCCTGCAGGCGACACCGGGCATCGAGAAGGTCGCCATCGTCACCGCCAGCGACGAGGTTGCGCACTTTGTGCAGGAAAGCGGGGCCGTCGTGCTCCGGCAGTCGTGCGACGCCGGCACCGCGCAGGCCTTTGCAACGGCGGTCGAGCAATTGCGGCCGCTGCGCCTGGGCGCGCTGCTGATGATCGCGGGCGACCTGCCGTTGGTGGTGCCGCGCGCGATCGAGCGGGTGTTGCAGGCGGCTGCGGACCACGACGTCGTCGTCGTGCCCGACCGGCTCGGCGTCGGCACCAATGCCCTGCTGTGCTCGCCGCCCGACGCGATCGCGCCCTGCTTCGGCGCGGACAGCTTCGCCCGGCACCTGGCTGCGGCACGGGCAGCGCAGCTGCGCAGCTGCGCGCTGCACGTCGACGAACTGGCGCTGGACATTGACGTTGCCGCCGATCTGGCATGCCTGCGACGGCTGCAGGGTGCCGCTCCCATCGAGCGGCCGACATTCGCGGCAGGACAGTGCGCATGAACATACTCAAGCCCTCCATCCTCGACCGGCCGCTGCGCGGTGCGCCGCTTAGCGCCGACGAGGCCCTGGCCCTGGTCGATGTCGACGACTGGCGCATGCTCGCGCCGCGGGCCGCCGCGCTCCGCAATGCGGGCTGGGGATCGGCCGTCACGTATTCGCGCAAGGTCTTCGTGCCGCTCACGCAGCTGTGCCGCGATGTCTGCCACTACTGCACCTTCGCCAAGACGCCACGTCGCCTGGACAAGCCCTACCTGCTGCCGGACGACGTGCTGCGCATTGCGCGTGCCGGCGCCGCGATGGGCTGCAAGGAAGTGCTGTTCACGCTCGGTGACCAGCCGGAGCTGCGGTACGCGCGGGCCCGCGAGGCGCTGGCCGCGCTGGGCTTCGAACGCACGCTCGATTACCTCGGCCACGTCGCCGCCCTGGTTCTGAAGGAAACCGGCCTGCTGCCGCATCTGAACGCCGGCCTGCTGGGTGCGCAGGACCTGGCCCGGCTGCGCGCGGTCGCACCGTCGATGGGCCTGATGCTGGAATCGGCTTCGGAGCGCCTGTGCGAGCGCGGCGGCCCGCACTTCGGCTCCCCTGACAAGCTGCCCGCACGACGGCTCGAGACGCTGCGGCTGGCCGGCGAGGCGGCGGTGCCGATGACCAGCGGCATCCTGATCGGCATCGGCGAGACGCGCCGCGAGCGCATCGAATCGCTGCTCGCGCTGCGCGAGGTATCGGACCGCCACGGGCACCTGCAGGAAATCATCGTCCAGAATTTCCGCGCCAAGGCGGACACGCTGATGCACGCGGCGCCCGAGCCGGGCATGGACGAGCTCTGCTGGACCGTCGCCGTGGCGCGCCTGGTCTTCGGGCCGGACATGAGCCTGCAGGCGCCACCCAATCTCTATACCGGCGATCTGACCGACCTGGTGCGCGCCGGCATCAACGACTGGGGCGGCGTGTCGCCGGTGACGCCGGATCACGTGAACCCGGAGGCGCCCTGGCCGCACCTGGATCACCTGGCCGCCGAAACCACGCGGGCCGGATCGATGCTGGTCGAGCGCCTCACGCTGTATCCGCGCTACGTCCAGCAGCCGGACCGGTGGATCGCGCCGGAACTGCGCGCGCCGGTGCTGCGGCTGTCGGACGGCGGCGGCTTGGCGCGTGTCGGGCAGTGGGCCGCCGGCGTGCCGGGGGAGGGCAACGCCGACGACCTGCGCGACGTCGCGCTGTCCGCGCCGCGCCTGGTCTCGCCGATCGCCCGCATCGTGGCGTCGGTGCTCGACGGCCGCGTGCCGGATGCGGACCGCATCGAGCAGTTGTTCGCAGCGCGTGGCGGCGACTTCACGCGGGTGTGCGCGGCCGCCGACGCGCTGCGCGTGGCGACCGTCGGCGACACCGTGACCTACGCGGTGGTGCGCAACATCAACTACACGAACGTGTGCCTCTACAAGTGCGGCTTCTGCGCCTTTTCCAAGGGCCGTGCGCACGAGGACCTGCGCGGCAAGCCCTACCTGGTCGAACCGGACGAGATCCGCCGTCGCGTGCGCGAGGCCTGGGAGCGCGGTGCCACCGAGGTCTGCATGCAGGGGGGCATCCATCCGGCATTCACCGGGCACACCTATCTCGACATCTGCCGCGCGGCGAAGGAGGCGGTGCCGGGAATGCACGTGCACGCGTTCTCCCCGCTCGAGGTCAGCCACGGCGCGCAAACGCTCGGGCTGTCCTTGCCGGAATACCTGAAGGAACTGCGCGCTGCGGGTCTCGGCTCGCTGCCCGGCACTGCCGCCGAGATCCTCGACGATGAGATCCGCCAGCGGATCGCGCCGGACAAACTCGACACCGAGGGCTGGCTGCAGGTCGTCGGCGCCGCGCACCGGGCGGGCCTGCGCACCACCTCCACGATCATGTTCGGCCACCTCGAAAGCTACGCGCACTGGGCCCGTCACCTCCTGCGCCTGCGCGAACTGCAGACTGAAACCGGCGGCCTGACCGAGTTCGTGCCGCTGCCCTTCGTGCACATGGAGGCGCCGATGTACCTGCGCGGGCGCGCGCGCAAGGGGCCGACCCTGCGCGAGGCCATCCTGATGCATGCGATCGCGCGCCTGGTGCTGCACCCGGTCGTCACGAACATCCAGGCCTCCTGGGTCAAGCTCAGTCCGCGCTGGGCGCAGCGCTGCCTGCAGGCAGGCGCGAACGACCTGGGCGGCACGCTGATGAACGAGTCCATCAGCCGGGCCGCCGGTGCGGCGCACGGACAGGAATTCTCCGCGCTGGAAATGGAAGCGCTCGCCGCCGGGATCGGCCGTCCGTCGCGCCAGCGCACCACCTTGTACGGCATCGTCGATGACGCGCGCCAGCAGGCCGCGCGCCGCGCCGCACCGCTGCTCGAGGTCAGCAACGCGCCGGTGCCACGACGACCGTCGATGCCGGCGTGAAGAAGGCTCCAGCGCGCGCGCTCTGCTTCCTGCCCGTTGACGGAATCCCGGAGGTGCGGCCGGGCGACGACCTGTTGCAGCACCTGCTCGATGCCCTGGCGCGCGACGACCAGGCCGGTCCGCTGGCCGATGGCGATGTGCTGGTGGTGGCGCAGAAGATCGTCTCCAAATCCGAGAACCGCTTCGTTGCGCTCGCCACGGTCGAGCCAGGTCCCGAGGCGCTCGATATCGCCGCGCGCTGCGGCAAGGACCCGCGCCTGGTCGAACTCGTACTGCGCGAGTCGACCGAGGTCGTGCGTGTCGCACCGAAGGTGCTGATCGTGCGGCATCGTCTTGGCTTCGTCGTCGCCAACGCCGCGATCGACCAGTCGAACGTGCCGGACGGCGAGGAGCGCGTGCTGCTGCTGCCCGCGGACCCCGACGCCAGCGCCCGCGCGCTCGCCGATGCCGCCAGCGCCCGCCTGGGCCGGCGCATTGCGGTCCTGATCGCCGACAGCTTCGGCCGTCCCTGGCGGCAGGGTGTGTGCGGCGTCTGCATCGGCTGCGCCGGCCTCGAATCGCTGGTCGACATGCGCGGCCACCTCGATCGGCAGGGACGCTCGTTGCAGGTGACGCAGCTGGCGGTCGCCGACCAGCTCTGCGCGGCGGCATCGATGGTGCTTGGAGAAGCGGCCGAGGGCCGGCCGATGGTGCGGGTCCGCGGCGTGCCGGATCACTTCCTGCAGACCTCGCGCGGGGCGCAGGCCCTGGTGCGCCCGCTCGCGGAGGACCTGTTCCGGTGACGACGGCGTCGCGCACGCTCGCCCTGTCCGGCGGCGTCGGCGGTGCGCGGCTGGCGGCGGGCCTGGCGCGCGCACTGCCGGCGGATTCGCTGACCATCGCCGTCAATGTCGGCGATGACTTCGAGCACCTCGGCCTGCCGATCTGCCCGGACCTGGACACCGTGATGTACACGCTGGCCGGGTGCGTGAATCGCGGGCAGGGCTGGGGACGCGCCGACGAGACCTGGAGCACGCTGGGCGAGCTGCGCGCGCTGGGCGGCGAGGACTGGT
>CAMLNE010000327.1 GCA_946481265.1 uncultured Panacagrimonas sp.
GGTGCCGGTCAACCTCTGGCTCGCCTCGGGCATCCCGGTGGGGACCGACTACATCAAGTCTTTCCGCGAGGGAAACCCGGCCCGCGAGGAGTACGAGGCGATCAACCGCACCTTCGATGGCGCCAGCGTCGTCTCGGTGCTGATCGAGACGCACGTCAACGACGCGCTGACCGATCCCGATCTCGTCCACGGCATCGACGAGCTGCAGGCCTGGCTGCGCACGCAGCCGGAGGTGGGCCAGGCCATCTCCTATGTCGATCACCTCAAGCTCCTCAACCAGAGCCTGAACGGCGGCGACCCGGCCCATTTCTCGATTCCCGGTGACCCGGCCGCGATCAAGCAGCTGCTGGTCTTCGCCGGCGGCGACGAGATCCGCCGCGTGATCGACGCGCGCTTCCGCTCCGCGCTGATCACGGTGCGCATCAAGGTGGGCGATTCGATCGAGATCACGCGCTTCGTCGAACGGGTCGAAGCGCGGCTCGCGCGGCTCCAGCCGCCGCTGAACGGCGCCATCACCGGCACCCCGGTGCTGGCCACGCGCACGGTCAATGCCATCGGCCAGGGACAGTGGATGTCGTTGGCGATCGCCTGTTTCGCGATCTGGGCGCTGCTGGCGCTGATGTTCACCTCGGCCCGCGCGGGCCTGTGGGCGCTGCTGCCCAACCTGGTGCCGGTGTCCGTCTATTTCGGCACGCTGCGCCTGCTCGACATCCCGCTCAATCCGACCAACAGCCTGATCGCGAGCATCGTGCTCGGTGTGGCGGTGGACGACACCGTCCATTTCCTGACCCGCTTCAACCGCGAGGCGCGCGCATCCGGCAGCGAGACCCAGGCGGTGCAGGCGGCCCTGCGTGAAACGCTGCGCCCGACCACGCTGACCACCGTCGCGCTGTGCCTGGGCCTGCTTGCCCTCACCGGCAGCGAGCTGCGCAGCCAGATGCAGTTCGGCCTGCTTGCATCCTTCACGCTGCTGCTGGCCTGGCTCTCCGAGATTACGCTCACGCCCGCACTCGGCTCGCGCCTGCGCATCGTCACGCTGTGGGACCTGCTGCGCCTGGACCTGGGCCAGTCGCCGCAGCACACCATCCCGCTGCTGTCGGGCCTGTCGCTGCGCCAGGCGCGGGTGTTTGCCCTGATGTCCAAGCTGGAGAACCACAGCCCGGGCCAGACCCTCATCCGGCACGGTGATTTCTCGCGCGACAGGTACGTGATCGTCGACGGCACGCTGGAGGTGTGGATCGAGCGCGGCGAGGATCGCAAGGTGCTGACCACGCTGGGCCGCGGCGCGGTGATGGGCGAGGCC
Source organism: uncultured Panacagrimonas sp. (assembly GCA_946481265.1). The sequence goes on from CAMLNE010000327.1 coordinate 1,304, forward strand.
GGCTACTTCGGCCAGCGGCGCACCGCCAATGTCAGCTCGGTGACCCCGGTGCGCCTGCTGCGCTTCGACTCCAACGACCTCGAACGTCTGCGCCGCCGCTATCCCAGGATCGCCGCCACCGTCTTTCGCAACCTCAACCGCGTCCAGGCCGAGCGCCTGGCACGCGCGACGGCGATGCTGCAGTAGGCGCCCGGACCCGCGCCGTGGGCACGCGCGGGGCGCATCCGCACCGTCGTGCCGGGCGGATGGCGCGGACACTTCGCTTTGCACGGCCGGCGACGGCACACTTCGGAGAGGAAGCCGACGAGACAGCGCATGGCACGCGGATGGGGCAGGGAGGAGGACTTCACGGACGATGCGGAGGACGGCAGCGAGCGCTTCCGCGTCGCGCCTGCACGCGCTTCTCCCTATGTGACGCCCGAGGGTTATGCGCGCCTGAAGGATGAGTACGAGCAGCTCTGGAGCCAGCGCCGTCCCGAGGTGGTCCGCGCGCTGACGGCCGCCGCGGCCGAGGGCGATCGCTCCGAGAACGCCGAATACCAGTACCGCAAGAAGGAACTGCGCGAGATCGATCGCCGCGTGCGCTACCTGCAGAAGCGCATCCCCGAGCTCAAGGTCGCCGATCAGAAGCCGGCGCATCCCGAGCGCGTCTATTTCGGGGCCGAGATCGGTCTGGCCGGTCCGGACGGCGAGGAAAAGACCTACCGCATTGTCGGTCCCGACGAGACCGACGCCGCACAGGGACGCATCAGCGTCGATTCCCCATTGGCGCGGGCGTTGCTGAACCACGAGGTCGGCGACGTGGTGCTGGCGCGTCTGCCCGGCGGCGACACCGAGTACGAAATCCTGACGGTCCGCTATCCCTGAGGCCGCGGCGGCCGCGCCGCAGGCGCTTCCCGCCGGCCGCGCCGTGTTTGGCGCCCCGCATGCCCCGCATCGGGGGCCGCCGGAAACCCGGCGCCATTTTGCTGAAATGTGCTGGAACAGGAGTTGCTCGAGCCCGGGGGAAACCGCATCCGACCCCGAGCATGTCCGAGATCGATGTCCGTAGCGTCCTGTCCCAGATCCGCGCCCTGCAGGCGCAGACCGGCGCTGCTTCCGCCCGTCCCGCTGCCGCCGCGGCGGCGCCCGCCGGCACACCCGCCTTCGGCCGCGTCATGGAAGCGGTGCTCGACCGGGTCAGCGTGACGCAGACCAAGGCAGCCGATCTGCAGAACAAGTTCCAGCTCGGGGACGCCAACACGGATCTCGCCTCGGTGATGCTCGCATCCAGCCGGGCACAGGTGGAATTCAAGGGCCTGGTGGAGACGCGCAACCGGATGGTGCGTGCCTACCAGGACATCATGAACATGCCGCTCTGAGGTTGATGACCCGTGGCCTCGACGAATGATTCCCCGGCGCTGCCCGCCGGTCTGGCCGGTACGCTTCCCGCCGGCCTGCCCACCCATCTGCGCGGCCTCAAGGAGCTGCCGATCGTGCGGCAGCTGGCGCTGCTGGTGGGGCTGGCGGCGGCAATCGCCGGTGGCATCGCCATCTTCAGCTGGTCGCAGCAGCCCGGTCGCGTCGAGGTGTACCCCGAGCTGACCGGCGCGGACGCCGCGGCCGCCGCCGAGGCGCTGCGCGCCGCCGGCATCGACTACGAGGTGGATCCGCTCGGCGGCGGTCTGCGCGTGCCGGCGGACAAGGTCCACGAGGCGCGCCTGCTGCTTGCCGCGCAGGGCCTGCCCAAGTCCGGCGCCGGCGGCTTCGAGATGATGCAGCAGGAATCGGGCATGGGCGTGAGCAGCTTCCTGGAGGGCGCCCGCTACAACCACGCGCTGGAAACCGAGCTGTCGCGCAGCGTCGCGCGCCTGGCGCCGGTCAAGGCCGCGCGCGTGCACCTGGCCATCCCCAAGCCCTCGGCGTTCACCCGCACCGGCGGCGGCGCCAGCGCCTCGGTGCTGGTCGAGATGCACCCCGGCCGCAAGCTGGAAGCCAACCAGGTGCAGGCGATCGTGCACATGGTCGCGTCCAGCGTGCCCAACCTGGTCACCGGCAGCGTCACCGTCGTCGACCAGTTCGGTCGCCTGCTCAGCGGCCGGGAGAACGACGAGCTCGCCATCTCGGCCGAGCAGTTCGAGCACGCGCGCCGTGTCGAGGCGGACTATGTCCGTCGCGTCGAGGCCCTGCTGGTGCCGATCACCGGGCCGGGCAAGGTCAGCACGCAGGTCGCCGCGGAGCTGGATTTCTCGGTGACCGAGGAAGCGCGCGAGATCTACGCGCCGGACAAGTCGGTGCTGCGCAGCGAGCAGACCAGCGAGCAGACCACCACCGGCCCCGGGGGCGGTGCGCGCGGCGTGCCGGGCGCGGTCTCCAACCAGCCGCCGGAGACCCAGGAGCAACTGCCGGTCAATGCGCTGCTCGACCAGCCGGGCGATGCCCAGGCGCCGGTCAACCAGTCGAAGAACGCGACGCGCAACTTCGAGGTCGACCGCACCCTCTCGCACACGCGCCAGCCGGTGGGCCGGCTCAAGAAGCTGTCGATCGCGGTGCTGGTGGACAACCTGCCGCGTCCGGACGGCAAGGGCGGCACCAAGGTGCAGCCGCTCAGCGCCGTGGACCTGCAGAAGATCGAGGCTCTGGTGAAGGACGCCGTGGGATTCGAGGAAACACGCGGCGACCGCGTGACCGTGCAGAACGTCGGCTTCCTGCCCAGCACACCGTTGGAGGGCGAGGCCGACATCCCGTTCTGGCAGAAGCCGCAGGCACAGACGCTGATCCGCCACGGCTTCGGCCTGCTGGCGATCCTGGTCCTGATCTTTGCCGCCCTGCGCCCGGCGCTGAAGGTGCTGCTCGCGCCACCGGCGGCGCCTGCGGTGGTGTCGGCGGTCGGCGGCGTGCTGGTGCACGAGGACCAGGACGCGGCAACGGACCCGTCTGCCGGCAGCAAGCGCGCCGCGGTGCAGGAAGCGGAAGACGAGGGCGAGCTGATCCAGACCAGCGGCCCCTACGAGAAGAAGCTGACGACGGCGCGCGCCGTCGTCAGCCAGGACCCCAAGCGCGTCGCCCAGGTCGTGAAGTCCTGGCTGGCCGAAGACGGAGCCGCCTGACATGGCCGACCCGAATCCCTCGCCGCACACCTCCATTCCCGGGCCGGAGCGCGCCGCGATCCTGCTGATGTCGCTGGGCGAGGCCGAGGCGGCGGAGGTGCTCAAGCACATGG
>CAMLNE010000328.1 GCA_946481265.1 uncultured Panacagrimonas sp.
GTTGGGGTGGCGCGGCGGTCTGCGGGCGCTGCGCCTGCAGTTCCATCCCATGGTGTGGGCGGCCTACGCCCTGGGCGCCGTTGGCGCGCAGGGCGCCTGGCAGCAGGTCGAGCCGCGCGCCTTCTGGCTGGGCCTGCTCGCGATGTTCCTGCTCGAGGCCGCGGCCATCTTCACCAACGAGCGCTGCGACTTCGAGACCGATCGGCGCAACCGCCATTACGGTCCCTTCACCGGCGGCGCGCGCGTGCTGGTGGACGGCTCGCTGACACGGCGCGAACTGCGGATCGGCACCTGGATCGCGGGCACGCTGGCGGCGGCAGCGGCCGTGACGGTCCTGCATACGCACCCGCTGCTGCTCGCGGGCTTCCTGGTCGCGGGGGTGCTGGCCATCGGCTACACCCTGCCGCCGCTCAAGCTCAGCTGGCGTGGCCTGGGCGAACTGGACGTGGCCATCACCCACAGCCTGCTGCCGATCCTGCTCGGATGGCTGCTGCAGCAGGGTGCCGCGACCGATCCGATGCCGTGGTTGCTCGGCCTGCCCCTGCTGCTGTCGATCGCGCCGGCGATCATGCTCGCCGGCGTGCCCGACCGCGCCGCCGACGGTGCCGCCGGCAAGCGCACGCTGGCCGTGAGACTGGCACCGCCGGTGTTCGTGCGCGCAACGCAGGCGCTCGCGCTGTCCGCGCTGCTCGTCGCGGCGGCGACCTGGCCGCTGCTGTTCGGATCGACATCGGCCGTGCTGTCCGGACTGCTCGCCGCCGCGCTGCACGGCGGCGCGCTGGTCCTGGCCGTGCAGGCACGGTGCGGGGCGAAGGTTGCGCGACCCTTGCGCGCGCAGGCACAGCGCCTGGATGGCGTGCTGGTGATCGCCCTGAGCTACATCCTGTGGTTCGTGCTGGTGCCCCTGCTTGCACTGCCGGCGCCCGGCTGATCGCGCGTCGGCGCGTCGAGTCTCAGCCGACCAGCCGCTCGAGGTCCTGCAGGCGCAGGGGTTTGACCAGGTGCTCGGCGAACCCGCAGCGCAGGCTGTGTGCGCGGTCGGTCGACAGCCCGAACCCCGACAGCGCGACCAGGTAGGGCGGATCGCGAGACTCCTGCGTGATGCGCCGCGCCACCTCCCAGCCATCCATTCCCGGCATCGCGATATCCAGGATCGCCAGATCCAGCGGCGCGGACCGAAGCAGCGCCAGCGCGGCCAGGCCGTCGTGCACGACGTACGCCTCGCAGCCCATCGCGCCCAGCAGCACGCGCATCGATTCGGCGGCGTCCAGGTTGTCGTCCGCCACCAGCACGCGCCGGTTCGCCGTGCGCATGAAGCGGTGGGGATCCATCGTCCATCCGCCCCTGGTCAGATCGCCTCCTGCCCGACTCATGGCCGGGTTCGCGCCAGCAGGTGCCGTGCGCCGCCCGCGCGGGTGGGAGTCGGGGAGGCGCAATGGGGTGGCAGGCGGGAGATGGACGGCGTTGTCCGACATGGCAGGAAAGTGGATCGATCACCGCCCTCGCGGCGTCGATCGGTCGAATCCGAAGGGGTTCAGGTTGTATCAGCAGCTGTCGTGCCCGGCAGGGGGTCGGCTGCGGCGCAGGCCCGCAATTGGGCATCCAGTTCCGCCGCGGTGGCGACCTCGATCTGGCAGCTGAACCGCTTCTCGAACAGGTCCAGCATGGCGTCGTGCGCGGCGTCGCTGGAACTGCAGACCGCATCGCTCGCCACGATCGCGCGGTAGCCGCGGTCCACCGCGTCGAGCACGCCGGACAGCAGGCAGACGTCGGTCTCGGTGCCACTGAAGATGAGCGTGTCGACCCTGCGTGCAACCAGCACGGCATCCAGGCCGCTGCCGAAGAAGGGCGAGTAGGCGGGCTTGTCGAGCACCTGGGCCGGCGGCACGAAGGCTTCCAGGGAGGCGAAGAGGCGCAGCAGCTGCGGATCGACCCGCTCGCGCGTGACCTCTTTCCAGCGCGCGAAATAGGTCTGCCACTGTCCGGGCCGCTGTCCGGCCCGCTCGGGCGGCATGAAGCGCGTGAAGATCGTGCGTCCCGGCGCGCTCGCCACCAGGCGTTCGACGCAGGGCAGCACGCGCGGCAGCCAGGGTGTGGACCACGGTGCCCCAGGCCCGAAAAGGCGCTGCATGTCGACGCAGACATGGGCGGTGCCGGGCGACAGCCTGCCCTGGCTCAGGCCGGATCGTCTCATCCTCGCATCCGCTCCACCCGCCCGCGCGCCGTCGTCGCCCAAGGGGCGGCGACACCCGTCGTCTGACCCGCATGGATACCCATGCTGCGCTCCCGGTTTGGCGACGCCGTCCGAGTACGGCGTCCGGCATGGGTGGCATCCCGCGTGCCCGTCTGCGCCATGCCGCCCGCGGCCGGAAACCCGCGCCGCCGGCGCGCCCGCAGTGCGATCTGCGCCACCGCGGCCCGGCGGCCATGCATCGTGCGCACCGGGCCGGTCGAACTTCGCAGGCCGCATACGGACCGGGGTATGGGTCCGGATCATGGAACGCGCGTCGACGACGGTGCCCGACCCGCCGTGAAAACACCGCGCGTTCCGGCACATCATCTGGAGCAGGACCGCCGTTGCCAGCGCGCGATGAGGCGCGCGCCTTCTCGTGGGGCACCGCCCAGACCGTGGCGCCGGCCCCGGCTAGCCGCGCCAGGCCTGCGCACCGTCGCCGCTCCCCGGCTGCCCGGCGCTTGGCGCGCCCTTCGGACGGAGCCCTGGACGATCAGCGCATCGTCACCACCGCGCGGGCGCCGGTACCGCTCTTCATCAGCTCGAACGCGTCGTTGACACGCTCCAGCGGCACCCGGTGCGTGACCATCTCGTCGAGCCGGAGCTGGCCGCTGCGATACCACTCCACCAGGCGCGGGATGTCGCGCTGCGGCGTGCTTGCGCCGTAGAGCGAGCCGATCAGGCGCTTGTGCTGCAGGAAGCCGCCGGCGCGGATGCAGATCTCGTCGGAAACCTTGGGCACCCCCACCGCGACCGCGGTACCGGAGGCGCGCACCATGTTGAAGGCCTGCGCAATGGTCTGTGCCATGCCGGCGGCCTCGAAGGCGTAGTGCACGCCGCCTGGCACCAGGGCGCGGACCGCCTTGACCACATCACCATCGGCAGGGTCGAGCACATGCGTGGCGCCGACCTGCAGGGCGATCTCGCGCCGCCCCGCCACGGGGTCGACCGCGATGATGGTCCGCGCCCCGGCGATGCGCGCGCCCTGGACCGCCGCCAGTCCGACGCCACCACAGCCCAGCACCGCCACCGTGCTGCCGGCCTCGACCTGGGCGGTGTTGATCACCGCGCCGACGCCGGTCAGCACGCCACATCCGAGCACGCAGACCACGTCCAGCGGCACCCGTGGGTCGATCTTCACCAGGGCCCCGGCCGGCACGATCGCCTGTTCGGCGAACCCGGCGATGCCGCAGAGCTGGTAGACGGTCTCGGCGCGCCGGCTCAAGCGCGTGCTGCCGTCGAGCATCGTGGCGCCGACCATCATCGGCGCCGACTGCAGGCACAGGAAGGGCTTGCCCTCGACGCAGAACTCGCAGATCCCGCAGGACGGCGTGAGGACCGCGATGACGTGATCACCGACGGCCAGGCCGCGCACGTCCGGCCCGACCTCCGCCACCACGCCGCCCATCTCATGCCCGAGCACGGACGGCACCGGCGCGCGCAGCGTGCCGTGCATGCAGGAGTAGTCGCTGCGGCACAGGCCGCAGGCCTCGACGCGTACCCGCACCTCACCGCTGCGCGGCGGCGCGATGTCGATCGCCTGGACGTTCAGCGGCTCCCCGACGGCCTCGAGTACGGCAGCGCGCATGGCGTGTGTCTCCATGATTCGCGGCCCCGGTCTCCGAGCCCCCTGGCCGGCAGCGCCGCTGGATCTGGGCCGACGTTAGCAGCCGGCCCGCATCGGGTCGATGCGTGGCCTGCGCGGAAACGGGAGCGCCCATCCTGGTGCAGGGCCCGCTCCCGGACGGTGCGCTGCCGTGTGTCGCGAATGGACCCGTCGGCGCACCACATCGCAGCGCTGCGCTCAGACGAAGCGGTCGTAGAAGGTCTGATCGGTCGGGATCTGCAACTCCAGCAGCATGCGCTGCACGGCGTCGGTCATTGCCGGAGGACCGCAGAAGTAATAGTCGTTGGCGGCCGGGTCTCCCTGGGCCTCGAGCCGGCGACGTACCACGTCGTGGATGAAGCCGCGCTCGCCGCCCCAGTCACCCGGGTACTCGAGATCCGAAATCGCGGTCACGCAGTCGATCCGACCCCGCATGGCGGGATCGCGGTCGATCACCGCCGGTACGCACAGATCCGAGGGCTGACGTCCACCGTAGTACAGGGTCAGGTGCCGCGGATGGTCCATGCGCGAGCTTGCCGCCAGGATCGACAGCACCGGAGACAGTCCAGAGCCTCCCGCGATGCAGACGATGTTGCGCGGGGTCTCCTCGCGCAGGTGGGCCAGGCCGTACGGACCGTCCAGCATCACCGTGTCGCCC
>CAMLNE010000329.1 GCA_946481265.1 uncultured Panacagrimonas sp.
AGAAGGTGTTCGTCGACCTGAAGTTCTTCGACATCCCCGAGACCGTGGCGCGCGCGGTCGGCAAGCTTGCCGCGCGCGGCGCGGACTTCTGCACCATCCACGGCAACCAGTCGATGATGGAGGCGGCGGCCAGGGCCAAGGGCCCCGACCTGAAGGTGCTCGCCGTCACCGTGCTCACCAGCCTGGACCGCGGCGATCTCGATGACCTCGGCTTCCAGTGCGACATCGCCGAACTGGTGCTGTCGCGCGCGCGCCGATCGCTCGCCTCGGGCTGCGATGGCGTCATCTCGTCGGGCATGGAAGTCGAGCGCCTGCGTCGCGAGGCACCGCGCGAGCTCATCTGCGTGACGCCCGGCATCCGCCCGGTCGAGAACCGTGTCGTCGCCGACCAGAAGCGCGTGATGACACCCGGCGATGCCATCCGCGCCGGCGCCGACCATCTCGTCGTCGGCCGGCCGATCCGCGACGCGGCCGACCCGCGCGCGATGGCGCTGGCGGTGCACAAAGAGATCCTCGCGGCCCTGCCTTGAACGCCGCCGCCGGCGCCGACGCGCGCGCGCTGACCGCGCTCAGCGTCGGGGCCCTGCTGATCGGCCTGGCGCCGATCTTCGTGCGCGTGGCCGACGTCGGACCGATCGCGGCCGCGTTCTGGCGCTGTGCCCTGGCCCTGCCGCCGCTGTGGCTGGCCGCGCGATGCACCGCCGGCGCCGCGACGCCGCCAGCGGGGCGGTCGGCACCGGCGCGCGCCCTGCTGCTGGGGGCCGGCCTGTTCTTCGCCGTCGACCTGACGCTGTGGCACATCGCCATCGGCATGACCTCGGTGGCCAATGCGACCCTGCTGGCGAATCTCGCGCCCCTGTTCGTGGCGCCGGCCGCCTGGCTGCTGTGGCGCGAGCGCGTCACCCGCGGCTTCGTGCTGGGCATGCTGATCGCGCTGGTCGGCACCACCGTCCTGATGGGAGAAGGCCTGCAGGTGGGTCGCACGCAACTGGCGGGCGACACGCTGGCGATCGCCGCTGCCGCCTTCTATTCCGGCTACCTGCTGTGCGTGTCCCGCTTGCGGCGCACGCACTCCACGCTCGACGTCCTGACCTGGACCAGCGCCACGGTGGCCGTGGTCCTGCTGCCCGCCGCCTGGCTCGCAGGTGAGCGCGTGCTGCCGGCGTCCATGCAGGGCTGGGCCGTGCTCGCCGGCCTGGCGCTGCTCTCGCACGTCGGCGGACAGGGCCTGATCGCCTGGTCGATGGCGACCCTGCCGGCGTCGTTCTCGGCGGTCGGCCTGCTGGTGCAGCCCCTGGCGGCGGCGGTCTTCGCCTGGGTGCTGCTGGGTGAGCGCTTCGGCTGGCAGCAGGCGCTGGGCGGCGCGGTGATCCTGCTCGGCATCCTGTGTTGCCGGCTCGCCTCCAGCACAGCGCGGGACCGCAAGGAAAACCCGGGAGAGGCGTAGCGAGCGAAAGCCGCTTGCGAGGACGAACCGCAGGAGCCGCCGCGTACAGGCGGGTAGGCGCGACTCCGCGCTCGATCCGCGCCGAGATGCCGAGCGCAACAACCGGTTCGGCGCTTCCCCGTGGAAGCCCGGCTCAGTCCCGCTTGCGGCCCGCCGGGACCCGCTCCGCCTCGCCCTCCTCGCGCAGCGAGAACGGCGTGAAGCGGGTGTTGCGATCGTAGGTATCGACGCCCTCCGCGCGCTTGAGCCAGGCGACCACCGCGTACGTCGCCGGCGTGAACGCCACCTCGACGCCGAGCTTGAACAGGAAGTTGAAGATGACCACCTTGACCAGCTCGGCGTCGGTCCAGATGCCGTAGAAGGCCAAGGGGTAGAAGATCAGCGAGTCCGCGCCCTGCCCGCACACCGTCGAGCCGATGGTGCGCATCCACAGGTGGCGACCCTCGCTCCACACCTTCATCTTCGCCATCACGTAGGAGTTGACGAAGTCACCTACCCAGTACGCGAGCATGCTCGCCGCGACGATGCGCCAGGTGCTGCCGAACACCACTTCCAGCGCGGGCTGCAAGGTGGCGTTCCAGGGCTCGGTGGCGCTGGCCGGGATGTTCACCACGATGAAGGCCATGAGGGTGGCGAACAGCATGGCGCCGAAGCCGGCCCAGATCGCGCGGCGGGCGCGCGCATAGCCGTACACCTCGGTGAGCACGTCGCCGAAGATGTAGCCGATGGGGAAGAACAGGTTGCCGGCGCCGAAGCTGAACTCGCCGAGGCCCGGCAGGTGAACCGTGCAGACCTTGCCCGGACCGATCAGGTTGGAGCAGAGCAGGACGGCGACGAGGCCGACCAGGAAGAAGTCGTAGTAGCGGAATCTTTGCATGGCGCGCCGGATGCGATCGTCCGCAGTATGCCCGTGTGCGCTCGGCGGCCCGCTCAGAGCAGCGTCGGCGCGTTCGGCAGTTCGTCGCCGACGTCGATCACGTCCGGCGACGGCGGATGCCGGGCCAGTACCCCGGCAACCGCCTCGATGCCGGCCAGCGCGCCCTCGCGGAACTGCCCGCGTCCGAAGTGCTGCTCCATCACGCGGCAGCAGGCTTCCCATTCGGCGGGCGGCACGCGGCTGTTGCCCACCGCGCGGTCGGCCACGATCTCGACGTCGCGATCGGCCAGCAGCAGGTAGATCAGCACGCCGTTGTTGTGCGCGGTATCCCACACGCGCAGGCGCGAGAAGGCCTCGATCGCGCACTGCCGCGGGGTCAGTCCCGCCGCCAGTTCGCCGATCGACAGCGCGGTGTCCACCGCGAAGCGCACCTCGCCGGCATGGCGCGTCTCGCAGTCGCGGATGGCCTGCTCGATCGCCTGCATCGTCTGCGGCCCAAACGCACGCCGCCGCGCCAGCGAACCGGTGCTCAGGTGACGCCACCAGCGGACCAGTGAACTCACCATCGGCCCGAGGCTCCGCCGCCACTGAAGCCGCCGCCACCGCCGGAGAATCCCCCACCGCCGGACGAGAAGCCCCCGCCCCGGGCGCCGCCGTAGTAGCCACCCGCCCCGGCGAACTCGCCGGTGAGCACCACGATGAACATCAGCGCCGCTCCGATCGCACCGGCCAGCCAGCCGAAGAGCAACGCGCCGACGGCCAGCGCGCCGGCCGCGGCCAGCGAGGCGCCCGCCAGGCGCCCGATCACCCGGCGCAGGAACTGGCCCAGCGTGAGGACGACGATGAACAGGCCAACGCCCAGATCGAATGGCTGCGCGCCCCCGCTAGCGCGTGATCGCGGCGGCGGCAGCGGCTCGCCGCGGATCAGGCCCAGGATCCGGTCCACGCCCGCCTCGATGCCGCCCGCGAAGTCGCCCTGCCGGAAGGCCGGAACGATGGTCTCGTCGATGATGCGCCGGGCCAGCGCGTCGGGGATCGCCCCTTCCAGGCCCTGGCCGACCTCGATGCGCAACGTGCGATCGTTTCGTGCAACCAGCAGCAGCACGCCGTCGTCCTGCTCTGCGCGCCCGAGCTTCCAGGCGTCGACCACGCGGATCGAATACTGCTCGATGGTCTCCGGCTGCGTGCTGGGCACGATCAGGACCGCGACCTGGCTGCCCTTTTCGGCCTCGAAGGCCTGCAGCTTGCCCTCGAGCGCGGCGCGGCGCGCAGCGTCGAAGGTTGCCGCCTGGTCGGTGACCCGCGCGCGCAGTTCCGGCACTGCCACATTGGCCGCCGCTGCCACGGCGCCCCACAGGACGGCCAGAACCAGGAGCAGCCTGCCCAGCCGTCGCACCGGCGTGCGGATCATGGCGTCGAACCGGCGCGCACGCTGTATCCGGCCACGGCCATCCGTGTCCCTAGTTTCCGAAATCCACCTTGGGCGGCGTGCTGATGGCCGTTTGGTCCTCGACGGTGAAGGTCGGCTTCAGCTCGTAACCGAAGTACCGCGCGATCAGGTTGGTCGGGAAGGACCGTACCGTGGTGTTGTAGGCCTGCACCGCCTCGATGTAGCGGTTGCGCGCCACGGCGATGCGGTTTTCGGTGCCCTCGAGCTGCGCCAGCAGATCCCGGAACAGCGCGTCGGAGCGCAGCTGCGGATAGTTCTCCGAGACCGCCAGCAGGCGCGACAGCGCCGATGACAGCTGGCCCTGGGCCTCGCCGAACTTCTTCATCGCCACGGGATCGTCGAGCATCTCCGGCGAGACCTGCATCGAGCCGACCCGGGCACGCGCCTCGGTCACGCCGAGCAGGATTTCCTTCTCGTGCTCGGCAAAGCCCTTCACGGTGGAGATGAGGTTGGGCACCAGGTCGGCACGCCGCTGGAACTGGTTGAGCACCTCGGCCCAGGCCGACTTGATCTGCTCGTCCTGCTGCTGCAGCGTGTTGTAGCCGCAGCCGCTGGCCAGGACGGCAACGAGGGACAGGACCAGCAGGCGCAGGGTTCTCATCAATGGGCTCCGCGATGGGACAGGATGGGCTGGATTGTGCGGCCTGGCCGGTTCGATTCAAATCGCGCAAGCCGCTGCGCGATGCGGTCGTGGATGGGTC